>JAAYDK010000079.1 GCA_012729295.1 Spirochaetales bacterium
GAGCCATTTGATCCGATTCGAATGGCTCAGAAGAAAAAATATTTGGAGATGCAGGCGGCTGCATTGGATGCCGCAAATTCGAGACAAGCCATCTAAAATAATGACTTGTGTTGACTTTTTATAGGAGTTTTTTATGCTTGCCCAAGAACGCTATGAAGTAATACTTGAAATGTTACAAGAATCCAATATCATCAGGATTTCTGATATTGTAGCCAAACTTCGAGTTTCGAATGAAACCGCAAGAAGGGACTTGGAAACACTCCAGGATCAGAAATATTTGAAGCGTGTTCACGGTGGAGCGATTCTTACGGATAATATAAATATTCCAAATCTGCCCGGGACGTTACAATCATTGCCAAAGACCGGTATAAGTTATGCAGAAAAAGTGACTATCGGCAAAAAAGCTGCATCTTTAGTAAAGAATGGTGAAACCATTTTACTTGATATCGGTAGTACAACATTACAAATCGCTAAAAATCTTAAAACCATACGTAATCTCACCGTTCTTACCACCTCATTGCCAATAGTAAATGAGCTTGCGGGATCCGAAGTTAATGTAGTAGTACTTGGAGGGAAGCTTTTCCCTGACGACCAAGTCATGTATTCTCCTTTTACCTCAGAGGTTTTTGAAAAGTATTACGTCGATAAATCTTTTATTGGATGTGGGGGAGTCACGATAGCCGGTGGAGTCACTGATTATAGCGAGTACTGCCTCGATCGCAAGGTAGTTAAAGCTCATTCTAGCAAAATGGTTCTTGTAGCCGACAGCGAAAAATTCGGTCACAACGCCTTAGCGCAAGTCTGCCCGCTCGCGTGTATCGATATCATCGTGAGCGACTCAAACCTGAATAAGGATTTTATCGATAGCTGCAGGGATCTCGGTATTGAAATGGTTATTGCCCCATTGGCTCGATTAGAATAACAAACGGTTTTTGATCATCTGCCGAACATGGCGGAGAAATCTCAGTGTAGCAGCTCGGACAAAACCCGCCCTTCTGCTTCGTGCATATGCTGACCGAGAATTCTTGCGAAGGTCGGCCCTTCATCGATAATGTGGCAGAACGGGATTACTACATCGGGTTTAAAAGCGGGACCTTTCGCTACGAATACAGGCTGGGGACCCTTTTCAGGCTCATATCCATGTGTGGCCTTTCCCAATCTATAGTCCGATACATCAATGGGGCTGAGAATCGGCTCATGCCAATCATCACTGAATGTCGTAATTCCGTCAGTTTCCAACACAAAAGAAAAATCACCTGCCCATCCGTACGCTTGGTTCACTTCGTCTTTCGTGTAGATCTTTTCAAAACCCCATACGCCATCTGCCAATAAGCTTTGTAAGTATGAATAAACGAATGGTTCGTCTTTGGCTTCTTTGACAAAGATTGACGCGCTCATGCCATTTGACTGGGCAAACGCCCGATAATCTTCTACTGTCCCGTCTTCTGCTATTTTGACAAATCCACCACGTGCAAGCATGACGTTCGGTTTGATCCTTCGTGCGAAATTCATCTGACCGTGATCGGAGACGATTACAAAATTGGTGCTTTCAAATACGTTTGCCATTTCCATCGAATCGATAATCTCGCCTATCCACATATCGGTGATATCGAGGCCTTCGGTAACGAATTCGTTGAAGATTCCATATCGGTGACGAAGAGAATCAAGCAGACAGTTGTGTGCAATCAGAACATCCGGTTGGTAATTGCGTATGAGGCTGCAGACACAGCCGTTAATAAAATTGTCGAAGGTTTGGTCAAGAGTCAGTTTATCGGTTTTAGTACGAAATTTTCTTGGAAATCGGTCCATGTTTTCTTCTACGACAGCGAGGGTCTCTGCGTTTGCCCCCTGTGCAGCATACAGATCGAATATGCACTGAGAGGTTTCGGTTTCTTTCGGATCATAGAAAAAATATTCGTTGATCAAGTAATCAATATTGGGATTGCCCCCGGTTACCGGCCAATATACTGATGCTGTTGTGCATCCGGCACGTTTTGCAGCAGCAAAAAGATCTTCTGTCTTTATTTCACTGCTAGACAGGTGCCATGCAGGGTATCCGGTAGTCGTTCGAAATGTCGTATTGTTAAAAATCCCATGTGTTGCCGCCCTGCAACCGGTTAGGATGCTGACGTGGGCGGGATAGGTAATACTCGGATAGATCGTTCTAACTTTTTCGACTTTACAACAATGATTCATCAGACGGGAAAAGTTAGGCCTTGTCATAAGGTATTCGAGATCTTCACCGACCATTGCATCCATTGAGAGTACAAATAATTTATCTTTCATGCCAATACTCACTTTATCCCCCGACCGAGGATGTCACCTTCCCGCACAATCGAAAGCGCTGTACCGCTATTCTTCTTTTCAGCCATTTGTAAACCCATATTGCCGACTTCTACATGAGAAACTGCCGATATATTCAAAGAAGACATCTTGAATTCATTTTCATTTGCATACTTCAAACATTTAATCTCTTTGTATGATCATAATTCGAACTTGTAAGCGTTATAACTATATTTCAGTCCCTTTACTCGCAATGATATTACAACCAAGGTTCAAGATGTTTGCAACCAATACTTGCCCCGGTTGTATTGGAGCACTGACGGTCTTTTCTCTTACGACCTTCATACAATCAAAGAGCTTTTCCTTCGGAACCAGAGCATCGCTTCTTACCGGAATCAACGGTTCGTCAGAATTTTTTATCTTCATCGTTGAGGTAAAAATCCTCATCGGATGGATGAATTCATCGGTAGCAAACCGCTTGCCCCTATTACATGCAAAACCGGTAA
>JAAYDK010000080.1 GCA_012729295.1 Spirochaetales bacterium
ATCCAAGTAGACGTCCGGTTGGTCGCAGCTACCAATCGAAACCTGAAGGAAGAGGTCGAGCACGGACGCTTTCGCGAGGACCTCTATTATCGATTGAACGTAGTACATATCGAAGTTCCGCCGCTTAGAGAAAGAAAAGAAGACATACCGCTTTTAATGGCTCACTTTCTAGAACTCTATAACGAGCGTAATAACAGAAAAATCGAAGGATTCTCGCAACGCTCACGCGCTGCAATGCTTTCCTACGATTGGCCGGGCAACATCAGAGAACTTGGAAACTGTGTCGAAAGCGCCGTCGTCTTGGCAACAAATAAGATCATTGATATAGAAGACCTTCCTGCGCAAATCAGAAATGCTGCGGGAGAAGAACGAATCGTTCTGACGGTAGGTTCAACCGTAGCACAGGCAGAAAAAGAATTGATTTTAGCGACGCTTGCATCGTGTGGCGGCAACAAATCGAAAGCTGCCGAAACCTTAGGTCTTGCCCGAAAAACTCTCCATCGTAAATTACAGGAATACGAAATTGAAACAGAGTGACATCTACGACATATTCGACTCGGGGGGATTGCTGTCTAAACAGTTTGTAGGTTACGAGTTCAGAGAGGGCCAGTTAGAAATGTCCCTCATTGCTACAGACTTATATGAACATGGCGGAATCGGGATAATAGAAGCAGGCACCGGTATCGGGAAATCGTTTGCATACCTTGTGCCGGCTGTTCTTCATGCGCTAGAGCACGATGACGAACGGACTGTCGTAGCTACTGCAACGATTAATTTGCAGAAACAGCTGTTCGACAAGGATATCGTGCAGCTCTTTTCTGTGATGGACAAGGAAGTTCCCGTTGCACTATTAATGGGTCGTAATAATTATTTGTGCATCAGAAGACTACAGGAATTACGTGATTCAATGCCACTTGCCGTTCAAGATCCCGACAATCCGGTAGCAAAGCTTATTTGGTGGAGTAGTAAAACCGAAACGGGGATAAAAGCCGACGTGACATGGAGAATCGGCAGCGAACTATGGCAGGAAGTGTGTTCGGATGTTGATTCTTGCTTCGGCGGAGCCTGTGCTTTTGCCAAAGATTGTTTTTTCTTACGGGCGAGAAGGAAGGCTGCAGAAGCGAACATCATCATTACAAACCATCATCTCCTTTTTACCGATGCTCGTTCGCGAAGCGACGATGACATTCCGTTCACCGAAGAAGCGGTTCTTCCTGCATATCAACGTCTGGTAATCGATGAAGCACATAATATCGAGAGAAATGCTACCGAATTTTTTACGATTACGTACGATAGCCGGGACATACTTAGAATGCTGGCTAAGATTGCACGTTCAAGACGCTACACCAAAGGTGCTATCGAACTTTTGTCGCCTTTCTCACAAGACAACGATATTGCCGGCACTGTGCTGGGCGAAATCTCGAACTTCACTGAAGCTATCGGTCTGCTTGACACCTGGCTGGTCTCTTTCATGCAGAAGCAACAGACGAACGCGTTGCTTATACGATCTCACATGCATCCGATGTTATCTGATTTCTCCAGGCTCGCACGAGAGGTCGCCGCTTACGGACAACAGTTAAGCGAAGTGCTTCAGCGATTCGTGGGCCAGCTGACAGTCGCTGCAGAACTCGAGCATATAGTACTCACTTTGGAACATCAGGCTTCGCGAATCGAACAATCAGTTGTCGCCTTGGTCAAGTTCATCGACTTCGATTCATGGACTAACGACGTTTACTGGTTTGAAATGATAAACAGCGCATCAGGTCAGCGTACAGTATCAGTCCATATTTCTCCATTACAGATATCGAGTTCTTTAAAAGAAGGTTTGTTTTCAAAACTTGAATCAGTATTGTGTACTTCCGCGACACTCGAACTGGGAGATGATTTCTTATTTTGGAGTTCTCGTGTTGGGTTACCGCTCAACGACGGAAGACCGTTTATTACAGCCGTGTATCCATCGCCGTTCGATTTTCGTAACAATCTTCTTTTACTTACACCGAGCGATGCCCCTGCTTTTTTAGAGCGAAACAGCGAGCCTTTTATTGCCTATTGTATTCAAACGATCAGAACAGCGATTCATTCTTCACAAGGCGGCGCACTGGTATTGTTTACATCCTACGGCATGCTACTGGCGGTTTCGCAGGCGCTGTCGGCGGATTTGACAGCAAGCGGCATTAACGTGCTGCGGCAGGGAGAAGGCGAACGTAGCCAGTTGCTACGCGAATTCCTTTCTGACAAGGACAGCGTGCTGTTTGCAACCGATTCGTTTTGGGAAGGCGTAGACGCACCGGGAGATACACTGCGCCTCGTCATCATTACCAAATTACCGTTTAAAGTGCCTAGCGATCCGGTATTTAGAGCTCGGCAGGAGGCTTTGGATTCAACAGGAGAAAGCGGTTTCATGCGTCTTGCTTTGCCAGAGGCCACTATGAAGTTGAAACAAGGGTTCGGCAGGCTGCTGAGAAATACACTCGATACCGGTGTCGTATTGATTCTTGACAGCAGGGTTGTGCAAAAAGGATACGGAGCGTGGATGCTTAAAGCCTTGCCCGATTCGTACCATCCAGATACCCTTACCGACGGAATTAGCGATAAAATCGAAACATTCCTCTATTCGAGAAACACATAAAAGAACGGCTGGCAGAACGCCAGCCTCAAATTGATTAAAAAACTACAGATTAACCAATTACCGCCAGTACGTCGGTCATGTGAAGAATAAGCAGCTCTTCGCCGTCGGCTTTTACCGTAGTCCCTGCATATTTATCATAAAGTATGCGGTCGCCTTTCTTCACCTTAATCGTTTCATCGTCTCCGACAGCCATCACTACCGCCATCTGAGTCTTTTCTTGTGCTGTTTGCGGAATGAAGATTCCTCCAGCGGTCTTTTCCTGGATTTGCTCCATCTTTACGAGCAATCTGTCTCCCATCGGTTTAATTGTCATGAAAGGTTCCTCCTGAATGATTGTTAAAATTATTGCTTTTATCGTTGCACTAAGTGCGAAATCCAATAGCAATATACGCACAAACAATTGGAGGGTCAAGCAACAGAACGTATAGATAGACACTTTCCGATTCGATTATGTATTGATATATTATCGGCAGAAATTAAAAATGGTAGTTGGGGTTATGGATTATAAGAAAGCACTTGCGACATGTACCGTTAAACTTGCAGGCCAGGATGGGGCAAATCCGCAAGAGGCCGCACTCTGCTTTTTCCGCATGGGTGTCGTTCTATCGCGTGTGGGGAAACTGCACGATGCCATCAGATGCTTTCATGATGCGTTTATGCTTCGAGACGGCAAGACCATGGATATTCAAGACGGCTGGGTAGATTTTCACACTGTTCAGATGGCAAAATATATTCTCGGAAAACCAAGAAAATGGATTGCCTCTCTTGCAGAAGGCGATATGGTGCATGATCTCATCCGTTCAAGCTGGATTGAACTGAAACGAGAACTTGATGAAAGCGAAATTCCATTCGCCGGTCATGACCGAAGACGATGGTTTATGACGGTATCTATCGATTTTCCCTGGTCGTTCGAAACACAAACAGAGACAGATGTCCAACTTGAGTCATTATTTCAAAACGCTCACGACCAAAAGTGTATCGAAATTACCCAATAATTCCTTTCTTTCGTGTCGGTGTGTTTTTTTGACACACCTAATGATGATATACCATCCTCAAATCATCAAATATACCAAATGTACTAACTAGTCAAAAATAATATAATTAATTAATATACATATAGATATAAAATATTATTGCTTCATTGATAAAGTTGGCATGGTTCATGATATGTATTTTGCAGGAGGACAGCAATGAATAGACCAACTACCCAAATGAGCAAGTCCGACCAATACGAGGACGCTAACATCCTGTCCATGTATCTGAAAGAAATCAATAGAATCCCGTTGATGACACGGGATGAAGAAAATGAGGTTGCTCGAAAAGCTGCCTTAGGCGATCCTGCAGCGCGAAAGCGTTTGATTGAAGCCAATCTTCGGTTTGTCGTCAACGTTGCAAAGAAATATCAGAATCAAGGCCTTCCCCTTATTGATCTCATCAACGAAGGAAATATCGGGTTAATGAATGCAATCGAAAAGTACGACGTAGACCGCGGCTATCATTTTATATCCTACGCCGTGTGGTGGATCAAGCAGGCTATTCTTAAGGCTATTTGTGAGAAATCGAGAACGGTGCGTCTTCCTCTGAACCGGGCAAACGAACTGCTTCAGATTCAGAAGGCACAGCGTGAGCTTATGCATAAAACCGGAGAAGAACCGACTATGGAAGAAATCGGAGACATGACTCAAATGGATCCTAAGTTAGTCGGAGATTTGTTGTCGATCAGCAAGGAAATGGTGAGCCTGGATTCCCCGGTATTCGGCGACCCTTCGAATTCGTCGGTAGGTGATTTTATCGAGGACAATTATCGAAGCGCTGACGAGTATCTAATCGAACGATCGCTGAGAGAAGACATAAACGAAGCATTGGCAACCCTAACGCAAAAGGAACGAGAAATTGTTGAGATGCGTTACGGTCTTAACGGGGCTATTCCGATGTCGCTGAAAGAGATTGGAGAGTTGTACAATCTTACCAAAGAACGCATACGGCAAATCGAGAAAAAAGCACTCGAACGGTTAAAGACACCCGCACGCTTACGAATTTTAGAATCCTATACAGCATAAGATAAGACGTAGTCAACCTTGAAAAGGTGGCCGTTGCTAAACTCTAAAAAGATGTAAGCAACGGCCTTTTTGTATTGATGGATAAAATGAAATAATGAATAAGAACTATCTCAAAGCAACCTTTGTATATTTTCAATTTTTGTTTTATTTATAAAAATTTTAATTGACTTCATACATACTTTATTTTTAAATATATACGTATTCTTTTAGTACAAATATGACACAAGATATTCCATCGATGATGCTCAGTCATGGTGATCCAGGAAGTCCCTTGCGCGCATACCCCGTATAGAGGAATGGGGGATTCGGTAATGAAAAAAATAGCAGTCATGTCAAATATTTCCCTTATGAAGCTTCAGAGTCAAAAATCATATGAACCACCCGCCTATGCAAGCCCTGAGGTTATCGAACTGGGATCAATTGAAACACTGACATGGACCGGGTCTGCTGATTCCTTTACCATCTCGACATAAAAAGCAGGAGGTGGACTATGAAAGCTATAAAGCACATAGTGCAGTTTTTCATGGTGATATCGGTATGTCTATTTACCTTTGCCTGCTTTGAACCAAGAATCGACACAGGTGGACTGCCAGACGAATTCGAGTTGGTAGTAGGAATTGCCGCCTCCAAAGAAGCAACAGATCGTAGCACGATCAACGACGATGCGGATGTGATAAAAGTGTATGCAAAGGTCTACGACTCGCTCGGTAATCATTTACCGGCTGTCGACAACACCGGTAGCGATATTCCCGGAGTAACCAAATTAACGAAAAGCGGCAGTTCTTGGTCTGCTACGATAAATCTGGTCAATCCTGCCAGCGGTACCATCACATTCGAGATCTGGGCGGTAGCGACATCGGGGATTCACCTGTATGAAGGGGAAAGCCCACATGTGGTTGGAACAAACGGCAATTCCGTAACGGTAACCACACACGCAGTTTATACACTGCGTTCTGCAGGCCAGGCGGGCGGACTGGTATTCTTCGACAAGGGCTCGTATAGCGATGGATGGCGGTATCTGGAAGCGGCACCGTATGGTTGGTATGATGGGGAATCTGACCCATACTTCCAATGGGGCGCATATGGCTATGTGGTGGATCCTTGTGCTACAGCCACCGATGTGGGGTCCGGCGAAACGAATACCGCTAACATTGTGAACTATCATGACTTACTGAGGACTTTGTATCCTGATAAAGGATTATTATACCTATCCGAAGCAGTATTATGCAAATAATGATGGGACGGTAGCAGCCAAAGTCTGTGCAGATTACGAATTGGAAAAGGGGGGTGTGACCTTTAGCGATTGGTTTTTGCCCTCGAAGGATGAGTTGGCCTTACTATACAACAACCTGAAGGCTCATAACGTAGGTGGTTTTTCTGAATACGACTGGTTCTACTGGAGTTCATCAGAGTACGACGACAAAAACGCTTGGACCCATTGCTTCGTGGATGAGGGAACGTTCCAGTACTACTACTCCAAAACCGAATGGAATAATGTTCGGCCTGTACGTGCTTTCTGATAATCTATGTAATAATTCATGACCGAAAGCTCCCTGCCATTCGGTAAATAATTCATACAGTTCTGCTAGACGAACAGCTGTTGCACATTGATATGCGTAGTTCATTTTATACATCCTCTTGTGTGGTATTCTACCTGTTTGACTCATGTGGTCATATTCGGTATTCGTTTGGAAGGATAGCTCTCATTTCTTTTACCATGGGACGATTGGTTCGGGATTTTAGGGACTTTCGAGGACATGTACCGATGATACAGGTGTGTCTAATTTACATGTTTTTGTTATTTTATAAAATCATCACTTGACGTTTGATTGTATTCATCACTTACAATTATGCCACGCCCACCGGTTGACAGGGATGGCTTAATCATCTACATTCAGCCCGAGAAAGAGAGAAAATAAAAAAATATAAACGCAGGGGGTTTATAGAACATGTCTGAAAAATCAGAAAAGTATGTATATTTTTTCGGTGAAGGAAAAGCCGAAGGCAATGCTAACATGAAGCAGATTCTCGGAGGCAAGGGCGCGAACCTGGCCGAGATGACGGCGATAGGTCTTCCGGTTCCTCCGGGTTTCACTATCAGCACCGAAGCTTGTGCATTTTACAGCGAACATAATGGAGCATATCCAAAAGGGTTGCGCGAGCAGGTGCTTGAAAACCTTGCCCAATTGGAAAAAATGATGAATGCCAAACTGGGCGATGCACACAATCCACTGTTAGTCTCTGTACGTTCAGGAGCAGCCCAATCGATGCCGGGGATGATGGATACGGTACTGAATCTCGGCATGAGTCCGACGGCGGTAACCGGATTAATCGAAAAAACCAACAACCCCCGTTTCGCATGGGACAGTTATCGGCGCTTTATGCAGATGTTCGGCGATGTGGTGATGGGAGTTCCTCACCATGAGTTTGAAAAAGCACTTCAGAGTGTAAAGAACGATAAGAACAAGGAACTCGATACCGAACTTGATGTCGAGGATCTCAAAGAAGTAATCGCTAAATACCGCAAGGTATACCACCGTTTTACCAAAGAAGATTTTCCAACCGACCCAATCGACCAGCTGTTTAAATCTATTGATGCCGTCTTCAGATCCTGGAATAACGACCGAGCAATCAAATACCGGCAGATGAATGACATTCGTGGTCTACTCGGAACCGCGGTAAACGTTCAGTCGATGGTATTCGGCAATATGGGCGATACCAGCGGCACCGGAGTTGCATTTACCCGCGACCCGTCAACCGGGGAAAATAAATTCTACGGCGAATATCTGATGAATGCGCAGGGCGAAGACGTAGTTGCAGGCATCAGAACCCCGCAGACAATCGACACGCTCCGCGCAGTAAATGAAGATGTATATAATCAGCTGGTCTCGATACGCGGATTGCTTGAAAAGCATTATAAGGATATGCAGGATATCGAGTTTACCATTCAGGACGGCAAGCTGTACATGCTGCAGACCCGTAACGGCAAGCGTACGATTTTTTCATGGCTGCGCACTCAGGTAGAAATGGTCGAAGAAGGGCTCATCGACAAGAAGACAGCAGTCAGTCGTGTCCCTGCAAGCGAATTCAACAAACTATTTGCTCCGGTCCTTGATGGTAAAGACATCCACGATCGTGGAATTTCAGAAGTTACCAGAGGTTTGAATGCGTCTCCCGGAGGAGCGTGTGGTCAAGTCTATTTTACCGCTGAAAAAGCCGAAGAAATGGCTGCGATTGGAAAAGACGTTATTCTTGCGCGTGCCGAGACAAGCCCCGAAGATATCGGCGGCATGGCAGTTTCGAAGGGTGTACTAACCAGTCGCGGAGGTATGACCAGCCATGCTGCGGTAGTAGCACGCGGTATGGGATGTCCCTGCGTATCAGGTGCCGGAGAAGTCGTCATCGATTACGAAAAACACGAAATGAGAGTGAAAGGCCAAACGATTGCAGAAGGCGATTTTATTTCCATCGATGGATTTACAGGTCAAGTATTCAACGCAAAAATTCAGGTCAAACCCTCAGAAATCGTACAAGTGCTCAATGGGTCTATGAAAGCCGAAGATTCGAAACTGTTCCAAAACTATAATATGTTTATGGCCTATGTCGACGAACTGAGAACCATGGGAGTCCGTACGAATTCCGATACACCGGTTGACGTACGTATGGCAGTCAAACTTGGAGCGGAAGGCATCGGATTGTGCAGAACCGAGCATATGTTCTTCGGCGGACAAAGAATCATCAGCATTAGAAAGATGATTCTTGCAAACAACAAGATTGATCGCGAAAAGGCGCTTGCCGAGTTACTGCCCATGCAGCGCGGCGATTTCGAAGAAATCTTTACCGAGTTGAACGGACTTCCTGCAACCATCCGGTTGCTTGACCCTCCACTCCATGAATTCTTACCAAACGACCACACAAGCCGTCACGAAATGGCGTTGCAACTGCATATCTCTGTCGAAGAAATCGCTCAGAAGATTGCATTGCTGCACGAGTTCAATCCGATGCTCGGATTCAGAGGTTGTCGTCTGGCAATCATCTATCCCGAGATTCTTCACATGCAGGTCCGTGCCATTATTGAGGCGGCAATCAATGTGAAACGCAGAGGAATCAACGTACATCCGGAAATCATGATTCCGCTGATCGGACATTATAAGGAGTTTGAATTTACTAAAAAGCATGCATTGGCTACGATAGAGGCAGTTTTTGCTGAAATGAAGGATTCGGTTCCGTTCAAAATCGGTACGATGATCGAAGTACCGAGAGCCGCGATAACCGCCGATGAAATTGCTCGTTCTGCTGAATTCTTCAGCTTCGGGACCAACGATCTTACCCAGATGACTTGCGGATTCAGCAGAGATGATGCAGCGAGCTTCCTGGGACCGTACGTAAACGACTCGGACAAGCAGTTCTATGAATATGATCCGTTTGCTACGATCGACATCGACGGTGTAGGGAAAATGGTAAAGATCGCAACCGATCTAGGACGTGCTACGAATCCAAAGATCAAATTGGGAATCTGTGGCGAACACGGAGGAGATCCTAAGACAATCGCGTTCTGTCAGTCGATCGGACTCGATTATGTATCTTGTTCGCCGTTCAGAGTACCGGTAGCCAGACTTGCCGCGGCGCAGGCTGCACTCGGACAGAAATAATCTAAGCTACGTTTGTATCATGCGGGCCGTCTCACATAGACGGCTCGAATTTTATGTACGTATTGATGAATCTTGCTGTAAACTGAACAAAAATCCTTTGCATGAGAGGAGACTATGGGTGTTACCTATCTTGAAACTGTTAAACCAGAAGTAATCCGTACAGTCGCATTGCGGATGATGGCTGCTGCCCGTACAGCTCCGAAGACGCGGGGTAGGGACCATATCGTCACTGCTGTCGTAAGCGACGATGTAAAAATGACGCTTGTAGCACACATGCGCCTTATGGTCGATGAGCATAGAGCCGATGATTTTTTATTCGAGACGCAGCAAATCTGGAAACCGCTGACGGCTTGATTCTCATCGGTGTAAAAATCCAGCCAATGTATTTTGATACGTGCGGCCTCTGCGGATGGAAAAATTGCGAAGAGAAATCGATGCATCCGGATTTTCCCTGTGTATTCAATACCAGCGATTTAGGAACTGCAGTATGTAGCGCAGCTGCCGTCGCATCGGACGAGCGTATCGATAATCGAATCATGTTTTCGGTAGGGATGGCAGCAAGAGATCTACAATTGCTTGGAGAAGACGTGAAAATCGTATATGGTATCGGGCTTTCGATATCAGGTAAAAACATATTTTTTGATCGAATACCAATAAAATAAAACGCCCTCGGAATTTCGTATCTCCGAGGGCTGTAGCCAAAAGTGGGAATTGAACCCACGACCTGCGCATTACGAGTGCGCTGCTCTACCGCTGAGCTATTTTGGCATGCTTGCGAACGGCACTAAGGTAACGGATTTTACTCGGAAATGCAAGGGGGCGCATTACCTATTGACGAACTTCACGCAAGTCCGTACTGTAGTGCCTAAGGGAAACCCCTTGAAATGGAGTTTATTCTGGATAAAAAACCTTCCCGGCAAAGAGCCGAGTCATCGATACCCGAAGAAGTTGTCCTTAAAGTTCGTCTGAAGCGCAGACCACTGGTCCAGGGAGAGTCCTGGACCCCTCTCGTCGCCGACTTTTTCATGGATTTATATCCGGATATGATCGAAAACGGATCTACGCTTTCCGACATATCCATGTTGTTCGAAGAGGATGACGACACATGAGAGTTCTTGGCATCGAAACCTCCTGCGATGAATGTTCCGCCGCTGTCGTGGTGGACTCCTCAGTCATCCTAAGCAATGTTATTGCCACTCAGATAGAATTGCATCGTCCGTATCAAGGTGTAGTTCCCGAGATTGCATCAAGACTCCATACTGAATGGATTGCCCAAGTAGTTCGTTCAGCCATTCGCCAGGCGGGACTGGGAGTTGAAGATATCGATGCGGTTGCTGTCACGAATCGCCCGGGCTTGCTTGGTTCGCTGTTGGTAGGTGTAAATTTTGCTCAGGCGTTTGCTGCGGCAAGAAATATTCCACTCGTAGGAATCGACCATATCCGAGCTCACCTATACGCTTCACAAATCGAACATCCGCTTGAATATCCATATCTGGGGGTTCTCATTTCCGGTGGACATACGATTATCTGCAAGGTTAACTCGTACGATGACATTGACGTGCTTGGAACGACAATAGACGATGCAATCGGTGAAGCTTTCGACAAGGTCGCCAAGCACTACAAGCTCGGGTATCCCGGCGGTGTAGTGATAGACAGACTGGCCAAGCAAGGAGATCCTTACGCATTTTTATTCACCGAGCCCGTATTGCAAAAAGGCTCTCATCCATACGATGTATCGTACTCCGGGCTTAAGACTGCGGTCATCAACCAGCTCGAGCAGTTCAGAAATAAAAACGCTCCGATTACTGCCGAAAATATCGCTGCATCGTTCCAGCGAGTCGCGGTAGGTTTATTAGTCAAACGGGTAAGAAAAGCACTTGAGGACACAGGTCTGAAACGTTTGGCCGCTGGCGGTGGAGTTGCCGCAAATACGCTGGTGAGAAAAGAATTAACCGCCATCGAGGGAATTGAAATTGCATTCCCTTCGATGAAATTATGCACCGATAACGGCGCCATGATTGCAGCTCTTGGATATCAATATCTACGAGACAAAAACTATGACGGATATGCACTGAATGTCTCGGCACGAGTTGCCGCCTTCAAGCGCTCGTATCCTTGAAGTCTTCAAGCGCTCGTATCCTTGAAGGACTTGACAATATCGCCTTGTTTCATTACATTGCAACAGGATTTCAACGATGGGATGTAGTGTAATGGTAACACTGCAGATTCTGGTTCTGCCTTTAGGGGTTCGAGTCCCTTCATCCCAGATTGCCGTGGTCCCTTCGTCTATCGGCTAGGACAAGAGATTCTCAGTCTCTAGAGAGGGGTTCGATTCCCCTAGGGACTAAAGCCAGCCTCAACGGGCTGGCTTTTTCATGCAAATATGTGTAAAATTGGCTCGCAAAGGAATTGAGATGATTACTGCTTCGAATGTTTCATTATCGTACGGAACCCAGGTACTCTTTAAGGAAGTGAACATCAAGTTCACGCCAGGCAACTGCTATGGCATCATCGGTGCCAACGGTGCGGGTAAATCGACATTTCTCAAAATATTGTCCGGTGAAATCGAACCTGATGTTGGTGAAATCATCGTTACGCCAGGAGAGCGGATGGCCGTGTTGAAACAGGATCATTTCGCCTTCAACGAGTTTACCGTACTCGAAACGGTAATCATGGGCTATGAGCGTCTGTACAGCGTGATGAAAGAACGCGACAATCTCTATGCTAAAAGTGATTTTTCAGAAGAAGACGGTATCAGGGCTGCAGAACTCGAAGGCATCTTTGCAGAAATCGGCGGTTGGGAAGCAGAAGCGCAAGCTGCAATCATGCTAAGCGGATTGGGGATTCCTGAAAAGGTTCAGAATTCGAAGATGTCAGATATCGAAGATAATCTGAAAGTCCGTGTCCTACTCGCACAAGCGTTGTTCGGTAATCCTGACATTCTGCTGCTAGATGAGCCGACGAACCACCTGGATCTTGAATCGATTCACTGGCTTGAAAACTTTATCGAGTCGTTTAACAACACCGTCATTGTCGTTTCCCATGATAGACATTTTCTTAATTCGGTTTGTACCCATATCGCAGACATCGATTACGGCAAAATCCAGCTGTACGTCGGTAACTATGACTTCTGGTACCTATCGAGCCAGCTTGCAGCCAAGCAGATGAAGGATGAAAAACGCCGTCGCGAGGATAAAATTGCAGAACTGAAGGAATTTATCCAACGTTTTAGCTCGAATCTTTCAAAAGCTCGCCAGGCAACGAGCAGAAAAAAGCTGATCGACAAGCTGACCATAGACGATATCAAACCCTCTTCGAGAAAGTTCCCGTACGTAGCGTTCAAGCCTGAACGTGAATGCGGAAAGAACATACTCGAGGTAAAAAATCTTTGTAAAACGATAGACGGGGAAAAGATACTCGATAATTTCAATCTCACGGTACATAATGGAGACAAAATTGCATTTGTCGGACCGAACCACTTTTCTAAAACGGTGTTCTTTCAAATCATCAGTGGCAGAATGGAAAGCGACAGCGGGAGCATCGAGTGGGGCGTTACGACAAAGCAGAGTTATTTTCCAAAGGATAATGCCTATTATTTTACCGAACACCTGACGATAACCGATTGGCTCAGGCAATTCTCCATAGAGAAAGACGATACATTCGTACGTTCGTTTCTCGGGCGTATGCTGTTCAGTGGCGATGAATCTTTGAAAGACTGCACCGTTCTCAGCGGAGGGGAAAAAGTCCGCTGCATCCTGGCTAAGATGATGCTCGAAGCAGCTAATGTACTGATTTTCGATGAGCCGACTAGTCATCTAGACCTTGAAGCAATCAGCTCGCTCAATGATGCGCTTATATCCTTTACCGGAGTACTTCTGTTTAATAGCCACGACCATCAGTTTGTCGAGACGATTGCCAACCGTATCATCGAGTTTGCGCCGAACGGTAATATTATCGACCGCATGATGGGTCTCGAAGACTATCTGGCCAACGAGGATGTCCTTATGTTGCGTGATACGTATTACGGCAAACACAGCGGAGTGACCATATAGGCCAAAAAGGAGAATCGCTATGCTTTTGATCATTGATATCGGCAATACCAATGTGGTGATGGCGGTGCACGACGGCAAAACATGGGTAAAAAATTGGCGTATCTATAGTGATGCGAAAAAGACGAGCGACGAATATTACGTAATCGTTGAACGGTTGCTAGTCAATAATGGTTGTAATCCATCGGATATCGACCATGCCGTCATCTGTTCGGTCGTACCCAATCTAACGCGGGCTTTCCAAAAGGTCGTACTGCAATTTACCGGCTGTGAACCGTTTATGGTATCTCACGATACATGCCCGGGTATCGATCGCATCAGCATTCCTTCTGAATTAGGCTACGACATGCTGGCCAATGCGGTCGCAGCCAGGCAGATGTTTCCCGATCAGGCTGTAGCGGTACTAGATTTCGGTACCGCTCTTACATTTACCGTCGTATCATCGGATGGGAAACTTCTCGGTGCCACGCTGGCTCCTGGATTGATTACCGCGGTCAATTCTCTGTTTCTCAACACAGCTCAAATTCCGCAAGTACAACTGAGAATACCGGATAAAGTCGTGGGGCGGGATTCCGAACAATCGATTCGTAGCGGCATCATGTTCGGTTACAGCGGGCTTGTCAAAGAACTCATTTCGAAAACAGAAGAAGAAATCGGCTGCAAACTAAAAATCATAGCAACCGGCGGCCTGTCCAGCACCATAGCACCGCTCATCGGTCGAATCGATGTTCTGTCTCCGCTTCATACGCTGGAAGGACTGCGCCTAATGGTTGCTTCAAGAAAAACTAGATGACGAACCGTCCCTGTACCATAATCGGTACTTCAATATTGTCCCGGGTGATAGCACTAACATTCGTCTGATGTGAGCCGACCATGAAATCGGTATGTACGAGCGAGGTGTTGCATCCTGCTTCATGTAGCTGAGCGTCTGTGGTAAGCGAACTTCCATGTGTCAGACAACTCGGATACCCTGCTCCCAGCGCCAGATGACAGGAAGCGTTCTCGTCATATAAAATCGATCCAAAAACTCTCTTGCTTCTGGCCAAAGGCGAGGACTCGTCGACCAATGCGACTTCACCCAAGCGCCTGGCACCGTCGTCTATCGACAGAAAACGTTCCATCAACTCCTGCCCGATACGAGCGGTACACCGTGTGACTAGGCCGTGGCTGAATTCGAGCGTTACGTCTTCTACAAGCGAATCGAGGACCGATACGGGACGGGTAGTGTGTACGTGTCCGTCAACGGCAGACAGGTCCGGAACCGTAAATACTTCCTCGGTAGGAATATTAGGGAGGAACCAAGTTCCGTTCGGAAGAGGATCCCCGCCTCCGAACCAACGATGCTCTTGTCTGAAGCCGATTGTCAGATCCGTTTTATCGCCTGTAAAGTGGAGCGTCTTGATGTGAAGGTCGTTCAGCTTGCTGCATCGCTTCATCAATGTGTTCGAATGATTGGTCCAGGCTTGATTCGGATCGTCGGTATCGAGACGTAAAATCGGAATAAGGATATCCCATAATTCCTCTTCGGTTGCCTTTTCTCCCAATACGTTTCGAGCCCAGACTGGGCCGGGGGCGCAGATGACGCACCACGGATGTTCATGGCGCATCCGGCTTTGGCGGTATAGTCTGCTGTTACGGCTTGCCGCGCTGCGAATCGCCGATAATTTTGACGGATCGGCATCGCTGAGCCATGTACGGTCTTCCGTATTGTCTATGCGTACAAACGCCCAATCCTTCACCATCATCTCATAATCGATTATCTTTTGAAAATCGGGGATTTCCTGAAGTTCGGATTCGCTTTGACAATCGATTCGTGTCTTCGTCAGTTGAGGGTCGTCGATATCGATAAGAACTTGCAGAGCTCCGCCTTTGTATGCCTGTTTGGCAACCATTCGGGCAAATTCATATGTTCCGATACCGGTCTTGATAAAGAGCGACTGGCCTTTACGCAACGCCACTCCGCTTTGTACGACCAATTGTGCATATTTTTCGGCAAAATGTTGATAGGATTTCATGATTCCTCCATGTCTGAATGCAGAATTTATAGTATAAACACACCATTTTCGATAATCGTTACGATTTCGCCACTCGGTGTTTCTCCTTCTACCGTCAAAAGAGGACCACCGAACGGGAAGCGGAATCGAAGGTCGCTGATGTTACATCCGGTTTGTAGGCGAACATCTTCCAGATTGTCAAAACGGTACAGGTTTTCGATATGAGAAGCTTCTCCCATACCGAACAAAACCGAACCGGTTGCATTTTCGTCGAATCCGATATAGCTGTTGGAATAACCGAATCTTCCTATTTCGTTGCCCTCGTCGACCAAAGATACTTCACCGATACGACCGGAGCCCTCGTCGAAAGAACATGCGAGATTCAATACGTCCAATCCTTGTTCAGCCCAGGTCTCGACTACTTTCCCGTTCCTACAGACCAGTCGTGCTTGTTCAACTGTTTCACCAAGCAGCTTAAAGGAACCCGAAGCTGTCAACACGCCTTCCATTGTTGAATAATCGGGTAGCAAGGTCACCCGTTCCAGAGGCAGATGTGGGATGAACCATCTTCCCGAATCGAGCAGTACGATTCCGTTATTCCATTGTGACGAACGTGCAAATCTGATGCTGAATTTTGTTTCTTCATGTTCGATGCGCAATCTTTGGAAATCGTACCGATTCAGCAGTGTCGTGCGATGATTGATCAACGCCATCTGTTCTCGCCAGGCTTGTGCCGGATTGACTGAATCAAGTTTAAAAATTGGTGCCAGCGCTTTATACAGCTGCTGTTCGTTTGCAGTATCGCCGAACAGGCTTTTTGCCCATGAGTCGCTCGGTACGGGTGCAACTGCCCACGGTGCCATGGTCTTGTCCAACTGCGGCGGGGCAAGGTTTCCCACCTTCTGCAACATCGAGAAGTCTTTAATAATCGTTTCTGGAGAGACGTCTGGTTTCTCGCGTCGAAAACGCTCGTTGTCAAGCCTCAGCAAGGCATAGACAGTAGGATTGGAAAGCAGCTGATCATGCTCTACAGGAGTGAATGGGAGTACGTCTTTCGGTACGCCAGAATCGATTGCAACGACATTTACCTGCTGACGGGTTATTTCGCATGCTGTTTGAGCAAGCTCGGTTGCGAAATCGAGTTGTTCGATATCGCTGTTGATCGATAGGCCGTCACCTTCGGTAAGGCCGAGCATACAATTGAGAAGTACTTCTGAATAGGCAGTCGAATATTCCATAATCGTTATGATAATATACCGGAATCGAGGCAAATACCAAGAGGAAGGGCACTCTTGGTAAAAACCAATTGTGTACTTGACCATAGTTCGTCTTTCTTGTATATATAACTGTCGTAGAAAAACAGATTCAAGCGCCTGTGGTATAGTGGTATTACCTCAGCCTTCCAAGCTGAAGAGGCGGGTTCGATTCCCGTCGGGCGCTCAAGGAAAGCCTGGTCCGCCCAGGCTTTTAATGTCTTTTGATTGGCAAGAACAGCAGTACCTGCCGGTGCAAGTGATGCACCAAACATTGTAGAGGTGAAGTATGGGGATACGCGGAGAAGTCTTTTCCAGCAGACTTGAAGCTGGCGACAGAACGTATTTTTTTAATGTGAAAGAGAACGTATACGGTGATCTTTTCCTTAATATCGTCGAAAGCAAAGGCGTCGAAGGCGGTTCCGATAAATTCATCCGCCAGTCGATCGTCGTGTATCAGGAAGATTTGGGAGAATTCATCAAGGAATTCCAAAAATCCCTTGATTTTATCAAACAGTCCCGAACAAAGACTCAGTAAGAAAACGTATGCCGCTGAATCGGACTCGGACCGAACAGCCTGCACGCTTCGATATGTGAACGGGTAGGATAGCCCTTATGCTTTGCGTACCCCCATTGAGGGTAGCGTGCGTCGAGCTGGATCATCAACCGATCCCGCGCCGTTTTTGCAAGAATCGAAGCAGCCATGATTTCGGCGACCGTAGCATCGCCACGCACGATCGAACGACAGTCGACATCGATATCAATTGTGTAGTTGCCGTCAACTAAAACTAAAAACACTTCGTCGGTCTTTGCCTGAATGCGCCAAAAAGCGCGCTTCATTGCGCATAGCGTGGCCTGCAAGATGTTTATGCGGTCGATTTCCCTGCGACTGGCCCATCCGACTGCCCAAAACAGGGCTCTTTCCTTAATGATCGCCTCGGAGCATTCGCGCTTTATCGGGGAAAGTTTCTTTGAATCTGCAAGTATTTCGAACGGAAAATCGGCGGGGAGGACGACCGCGGCTGCACACACTGGTCCGGCAATCGGCCCTCGGCCGGCTTCGTCAATTCCGCAAATGAGTTTTCGCATACTTCAGATTGTACACTCCAGACAGGGTTTTTCAAGTATAACCGGTTAATTATCGCCAACTCGTTGTTTTTTATGGTATACTCGCTAAGAAATAACAGCGGGGGAGTTGCCATTGTTCCTGAAGAGCATTGAGTTGTTTGGCTTCAAATCATTCGCAGACAGAACGCGTTTAGAATTCTCTGAGGGAACCACGAGTCTGCTTGGTCCGAACGGTTGTGGAAAGAGCAATATCGTCGATGCGATCAAGTGGGTACTCGGTGAGCAATCGACGAAGACTCTTCGTGCTTCAAAAATGGAAGACGTAATCTTTAATGGAACCGAATCGCGGAAACCGCTGAATGTTGCAGAGGTTACGCTTTGCATCAATAACGAAGAAGGGCTTCTCCCTACCGAACACACCGAAGTCGAAATCAGGCGCAGGATTTACCGTACCGGAGATAGCGAATATTTCATAAATCGCAACCCTGTCAGACTTAAAGACATCAGGGAATTATTTTTCGATACCGGAATTGGAAAATCAGCATATTCGATTCTCGAGCAGGGGAAAATCGACCAGATTCTCTCTACGCGTCCCGAGGACCGCCGTTATATCTTCGAAGAAGCGGCAGGAATCACCCGATACAAGTCAAAAAGCATCGAAGCCCAGAAAAAGCTCGAGCGTACAGAAGAGAACCTGATGCAGGTCGAAAGCGTGCTTTCAGAGGTAAAAAGGCAGTACGACTCTCGCAAGGCCCAAGCGGCTAAAGCGCTCCGCTACAAAGAACTCGAACGAGAATTGCTAGAACTCGAAATCGACGTACAACTCACTGCGGTAAAAAATCTGACGCTACTTAGATCTTCGAAAGAAGCACAGCTGAAATCTACACAAGCTCGTTATCAGGATGTAAACGAACTGGTCAAGACAGTCACTGAATCCCTTGAGGAAAAGCAAGCTTTGCTTAGACGTACGGTTGAGCAAAAGATTGCCATACAAACACGCCTCCAACGTCTTGAAGAACAACGTATCGGAAAAAAAGAACAGCTTCAGCTGCTTCAGCAGCGTTATCGGGACTTTCTCAAGACCAAGGAAGACTCGCTTGAACGATCACGACGAATTCAGGAAAAAATCGATCGAGATTTGTGTGAATCCGAAGATCAGAAAGACCGTCTCGCGAACGCATCGAAAAAAATCTCAATTCTACTGCAGCAGAAAGAGTTATCAGAAAAAGAACTCGAGCAGACAAAACAACTAATGACCGTCCACGAGCATGAAATCGAAGAAAAAGAAGAACAGATTGCAGGTTATGACAGCCTGATGCGCGACCGCGGTGTCGAACTGCAAGCTCTCACAGACTCGATTGTCGCCCAGATTGATGCAAAGCTGGTTGCGAGCGCATACTCCTCGCAAACCCGCAAGGATGCCGAGAAGGCTTTTACGGAACAGATGAAACATGTACGCGACCACGTTTCCCAAACTGCACAATATGTCGGATCGCTGGATATCATGCAAAAACAGCGTAGCGGCCGCGATGTCGGACGGCACTGGGAGCATATCTTTGATGAAGTAGAGCAGGGCTTGCGCCGTCTGGCCGATCTGTTCGAAACCTACCGCAACACAATTCCTTCCTTCATCGACGATTTCATAGCTCCAGAAGGAATTATTACGAAAAAACGTCAGATTGACGAATCGCTTACCGAGACGAGGAAGAACATAGAATCTGATCGCAACAGGATTACCGAACTTAGAGAAGCAAACCGTACCCTGGCGGCTATGATGGAACAGATACGAGAACGGATCGTACAGATTGATTCGGCTTGTAACGAACAACGCTCAAAAGAAACAACCGCCAAAGCCTTGTTGGAAAACTACGAGCGAAGCCTGACCGAACAGCAGTATACGAAACAAGACGCTGAATCTGATGCCGAAACGGCCGAATCGAGGGCGTTCGAGACTACCAATTCGATGAATCTCGTCACAGAAGAGCAAAAACGTATTTCAGAAGAGATCCAGTCGCTTAACGACGAACTAGAACGGATTTCTCTGGAAATCGACGCTTTTAACGAACAGCTGGCCGAAGAACGACAGCAGATGAATACCCGTTATGAGCAATTGCACGGCCTGCGTTCCGAAATCGACAAGTACGGCTTCCATATCGAAAACTTGAATCAGCAGATTCAGCAGATCTTTACTAATTTTTACGATTCATACGGAAAAAGTTTGAAAGAATACGAAGATCGTCTGGAAAACGACATAGAAGATGCGGCGATTTTACGGGAACGCGTTTCGGAGATTAAGAAGCAGATTCAACAGATGGGCTACATCAACCATATGG
This sequence comes from Spirochaetales bacterium, assembly GCA_012729295.1. GTDB lineage: Bacteria > Spirochaetota > Spirochaetia > Sphaerochaetales > Sphaerochaetaceae > JAAYDK01. The sequence continues at coordinate 20,039 of JAAYDK010000080.1, forward strand.
CCGAAGAGGAATTTTCAGAAATTAAAGAACGCTTCGATTTCCTCAACCGTCAGACCGCAGATCTCGCGAAAGCCAAACAAGACCTTTTCAGAGTCATAGACGAGATTACCAAACGCTCTGAACAGTTGTTTATGGAATCGTATCAAAAGATACGTGTGGGGTTTCAGGAAATGTTTCATCGCATGTTCGGAGGAGGTCGAGCCGAACTGAAGCTGCTTGATCCCGAACACGTCCTTGAAAGCGGCATAGACATTCTCGCACAACCACCGGGTAAGCGGCTCGATCGTCTTGCACCATTGTCGGGAGGCGAAAAATCACTGACCGCAGTAGCCTTGCTCTTTGCCACGTATCAGGTAAAGCCTTCTCCCTTTTGCATACTCGACGAGATAGACGCCGCCCTCGATGATCGCAATATCGGCAACTTTCTCAGCGTATTGGAGGATTTCAGCAGAGAATCTCAGTTTATCATCATCACGCACAACAAGCGGACGGTTTTGGGAGCAAAGACCCTATTAGGCGTAACCATGCAGGAGCACGGAATTTCAAAAGCCATCGCATGGAAACTCGGATGGGACTCCGATAAGGAGACCATATTTTCCGAACAGGTTGACATCCGTTCCGATAATACAGTATAACTCGTTACCGTGAAGATGATAGTTTTGGTGATACATGTTTGATTCAATAAGCGCACAATTTACTCGGATTGCTCGATCGCTCACCGGCAAATCGAAGATTACCGAGAAAAACATACAGGATGCCGTCGAAGAGATAAAGGTCGCCCTGCTTGAGGCCGATGTAAATCTTCGTGTCGTCAGGCGATTCGTAAACCGCACGATGGAAGAGGCTACCGGTGAAAAGGTTCTGCAATCCGTCAATCCCGGACAACAGTTCATCAAGATCGTCTACGATAAGATGGTTCAGCTCCTCGGCGACGAGGCTAATCAGAGCCTTGCACTCAAAGGCCCGGATACCACATCGGTGATTCTCATGATGGGGCTGCAAGGTTCGGGAAAGACCACTACCGCCGCCAAGCTTGCCCTTAGACTGAAAAAGCAGGGTAGGCGTGTGCTGCTGGTAGCAGCCGACCTGGTCCGTCCTGCGGCAGTACTGCAGCTTCAGGTGCTCGGGGAGAAGGTCGCAGTTCCCGTGTTTGCCGAAACGGGAGCGGTAAATCCCGTTCAGGTAGCGCGCAATGCTCTAGCAAAAGCCAAACGCGAACAATACGACGTACTGATAGTCGATACATCCGGGCGGATGCACCTCGACGAACTCATGATGGACGAAATCCAAAGGGTTTCACAAGCGATCGATCCCGTCGAGCGTTTGTTCGTTGCCGATGCGATGACCGGACAGAATGCCGTCACCATCGCACAGGAATTCGAAGAGAAGGTCGGTATCACCGGCGTCATTCTCAGTAAGTTCGATTCCGATACCCGCGGTGGAGCTGCGCTCTCGTTGCGTTCGATCGTCGGCAAACCGATTAAATTTATCGGAGTTGGCGAAAAACCGGAAGATCTCGATCCGTTCTATCCCGATCGTATTGCATCAAGAATCCTCGGCATGGGTGATGTCGTTTCGCTGGTTGAAAAGGCTCAGGAGACTATCGATCTCAAAGAAGCCCAGAGAATGCAGGAAAAGATGTCGAAAGCGACCTTCGACCTGCAGGACTATCTTGACCAACTCGACCGCATGAATAAAATGGGATCGGTAGAGAAGATTCTCGATATGATTCCTGGTGCCAAGGGGAATGTGAGCGAAGACGATATCGATACTGCCGAGATGAAGCGGGAGAAAGCGATTATCCAGTCGATGACCTTGAAAGAACGTCAGAGCCCCTTCATGATTGGTCCGACGCGGAAGAAACGGATTGCATCGGGAAGCGGAACTGCGGTATATGATGTAAACAGGCTATTGAAAAAATTTGAAAAAATGCGGCTTACTATGAAGAAGTTCGCTAAAAATAAGAAATACCAAGCTTCAATGTTGAAACACATGGGTATGTAGTTGAGTTGAGCGGGAGGAAGTTGTGAGTACGAGTATTAGGCTAAAGAGATTTGGGGCGAAGAAAAATCCGTCATACCGACTGGTAGTGGTCGATTCCCAGGCCGCGCGGGACAGCCGCACGATCGAGGAAGTGGGTCATTATCATCCGGTTGAGAAAGACGAGTCGAAGCAGGTCGTTCTGAACGAAGAACGCATCAAGGATTGGCTTGCGAAAGGCGCCCAGCCTTCGACCACTGTGAGGAGAATTCTCAACAGGCACAAGATTACCATCGACAGAAGCGTCCGGGAATAAATCCAGGAGGATCTGCCGTGGAAAAAGATCTGGTCGAATATATTGTAAAATCGTTGGTCGACCGACCGGACGAGGTATCGGTTCATGTCATCGAGGGTGAGCAGTCTACCATTCTCGAACTGAAGGTAGCCTCCGACGACGTCGGGAAAGTAATCGGCAAGCAAGGCCGTATCGCCAATGCGATTAGGGTAATCCTGAGCGCTTCGGCGACCAAGGACGGCAAGCGGGTCGTATTGGAAATCATTGACTGATGGACATGTTGGCCACTGGCGTAGTGAAAAGTCCTCATGGTTTGCGCGGGTACGTGAAGTTCCATTCCTTTTCGTCGGAATATAGCCACCTCGAGAATATCGGGGAGGCTGTGCTTCGTAAAAACGATGCCGAAAAGAAGCTTGCCGTCGAAGACATTACGGTCAGCGGTTCTACGATTCTGGTGAAATTTGCGGGAATCGACGACCCTGAAAGCGCCAAAATGCTAAACGGTTGGGAATTATGGGTTCCCCGTGTATCAGCAGCACCGCTTGACGATGGTGAATACTATGTTGCCGATCTCATCGGTTGTATGATGGTGGACGGTGATACCGAACTTGGAAAGGTCGTCTCCACAATCGATGGTGCACAAGCGCTGTTGCTCGAAGTCAATTCGCTGATCGATGGGAAAAACTACCTGGTGCCGTTTCTGGAACACTATATCGGAAACGTCGACATCGCCGCTAAACGGCTGGAATTGCTCGAGCCATGGCTGCTGTCATGAAATTTACGATTGTCACGCTCTTTCCCGAAATAATCGAAAGCTTTTTTACCAGTTCCATCATGGCCAAGAGCGTTGGCGATGGTACGATTTCCTATCAGCTGGTAAATTTCAGGGACTATGCCGAAGACAAGCACAAGACGTGCGATGATGCACCGTATGGCGGTGGTGCCGGGATGGTCATCAAAGTCGAACCTCTGGCAAGGGCTCTCGAGGCCGTTGGGGCAAAACAAAAGAGGGTAGTCTTCCCGACTCCGTCAGGAAAACCCTTTACCCAGCACTACGCGAAAAAATTGAGCAGAGAAGAGGAACTCGTAATTATCTGCGGAAGGTACGAAGGTATTGACCAAAGAATCATAGACTTGTATGTTGATGACGAGATTTGCATTGGCGACTACGTAATCTCCTCAGGGGAAGTCGCCGCGTTGGTTGTCGTGGATGCCGTGTATCGCTTGGTCGACGGAGTGATAAGCTCTGAATCGTTGGCCGAAGAAAGCTTTACCGACGGTTTGCTTGAGTACCCTCAGTATACCAGACCGGCTACCTATTGCGGAATTAATGTACCTGAGATATTATTGTCGGGTCATCATGCCCATATAGGGCAATGGCGCTTCATGAAACGCCTGGAAAAGACGCTGCGTAATAGACCGGAGCTGCTTGAAAAGGCTGATCTTGATGTGGAAACGAAACGAATCATAGCAGAGTTGAAATCATATAATGCGAAGGGGACCGAAGAACATGGATGTGATCAGAGCGATTGAAGCACAACAAATGAAAGAAAACGCGGAGAATTTCCACGTTGGAGATACCGTAAAAGTTCACTTTACGATTAAGGAAGGTGACAAGGAACGGGTCCAGGTGTACGAAGGCGTCGTAATTGCCGTCAACAACGGAGGAATCAGAAAGACTTTTGTCGTTCGCAAGATTTCTTACGGTGTCGGTGTTGAGAGAATTTTTCCGGTACACTCTCCTCGAATTGAAAAAATCGAGGTAGTCAGACGCGGTCGTGTCAGAAGAGCAAAGCTCTACTATATCAGACACAAGGTCGGAAAAGCTGCCAAGGTTCCCGAACTTATCATTCGCAAGCAGAAAGTATAATCTCTTCTCGACCTTACCAGGGAAAACGGGTGCCATGGCACCCGTTTTACTTGTTCATTATCGATATCGTACCGCATCTCGTTGCACGGTTCTCTCTGTTGCAGTAAGATTGACGGCGTGACGGTCTAGTTGCCGGACTCAAGCACTGAAGGAGTTTGCCGATGGGAAATGCACCTGAGCGGCCTGAAAAGCAGGCAAAGCAGAAAAACCGTTCGAACGATCAAAAGCGAAAGCGGAAAAAATCGAAAAATCGGCATAATCCTGCCGGTGGTCAGCAACATACTGCTGTTCGTGAAGAAGTCCAGGTTGTGGTTCCGAAAATACATGAACCGGTTCCTGCCTGCGCCTTGTGTGGAAAACCGATCGACGCGATTTCGCAAGCTATCGGAGGACCGCAGAGCGGAACGTTTTCACATTTCGACTGTGTATTGCGCAAGATTGCCGATGATGAACATATACTGCCGACGCAAAAGATCTCATACATAGGAAGGGGAGTGTTTGCCGTTATCGAGATGCACGAAGACAACTCGTTTACCATCGTGAAGCGAATTCCCTATGAAGACCCCGAGACGTTCAATTCCATGAAACGTTATGTGGAGGGACGAAAACGATGAAAAGCCATGAAAAATCGGACAGAAGGGTAAGGGCGATGCTGCCCGGATCGTTTGATCCGCCGACAAACGGCCATGTAAACATGATCGAACGCGCTAGTCGTCTCTTCGATTCGGTAGTAGTGGTAGTCGCAGACAATATTTCTAAAAAATGCCTGTTTTCTGCCGATGAGCGTGTAGCGATGCTTACCTCAATTCTAAAAGGGCTTAGCAATGTTGAAGTAGTCGTATGGAACGGGCTTATCGTTGATTATGCCAGGCAGAGCGGGATTTCGGTCATGATCAGGGGCGTGCGCGCACTGGTCGATTTCGGATACGAGTTCGAACTCGCTATGACGAACAAACAATTGTATCCCGACCTGGAAGTCGTCTTTCTCCCTACGGACCCGAAATATTTCGTACTACGGTCCTCGGCTATTAAGGAGATGGCGGCATTCGGAGCCGATATCGGCAAAATGGTACCGAAGATCGTAGCGGAAAAACTAGCGGAACGCATCAAGATGTTGACATGAAATGCTAATTCCGTTATTCTCACAAGAGCGTAAATTTGATTGAAGGGGATAAATTATGGCAGTACCTAAACATAAGACATCAAAATCTAGAGCTGCATCGCGAAAGGCTGCGAATATGCGCCTCAGTGCACCCGTGCTGAGCGTTTGCGGTACTTGCGGTAACTTGGTGGTTGCCCATCGTGTCTGTCCAAAATGCGGTTTTTATCGCGGGAAACAGATCATCGATCAAGAAAAGATGGTGTGATCCATATTTTTCTAAACCAATTAACTAGGAGAGAACCATGGATTCAAAAGCCGTATTCGAAAAGGTAAAAGCTTTAATCGCTGAAAAACTTGAGATTGACGAAGGTCGTATTTCGTTAAACTCCTCGTTCCGCAAAGATCTCGGTGCAGACAGTCTGGATACATACGAACTCGTATATGCCATCGAAGAAGAGTTGGGGGTATCGATTCCGGACGAAAAGGCCAACGAATTTGAAACCGTGCAGGATGCGGTCGACTTCCTTTCAAAAGTACTGAAGTAATCGATTCGACCGACATGTCTGTTTTTTCAAAAAGTATTTCGTTTGGAAAGGCTCCCGAAATCTCGTCTGCGAGAAAACGGGAGCTTCTTTTATTCCAAAAGCAAGCTGATATAAAATTTAAGAACCTCGATTTGCTCAACCTCGCATTCATACACCGTTCGTTTGCGAATGAGACTGCGGAATTAGTCGACAGCAATGAAAAGCTTGAGTTTCTCGGAGATAGCGTTTTGGGGTTGGTAGTCAGTGATTGGCTGTTTACACAACTCGGATCATTGGACGAGGGAGACTTTTCACGTATCAAGAGCTACGTGGTCAGCGAAGAAAGCCTTGCGGTTATCGCAAAGCAACTAAGAATCGACAATTTCATTATCATTGGAAAAGGTGAAGAATATTCGGGCGGACGATCAAAAAAAGCTTTGCTCGCTGATTGTCTGGAAGCCCTTTTCGGTGCCTATTATCTCGACGCAGGTTTTAAATCAGTACAAGAGTTTATCCAAAAGCTGCTTGTACCTGTGGTAGAGGATGTCCTGCAAAACAAACACCGTCGCGATTACAAGACGCTGTTACAGGAATACGTGCAAAAAAAATATAAAACCTATCCTCTATACGAACTGGTCAAGCGTATCGGTCCGGAACACGACAATACGTTTTTCGTACAGGTAACCGTCCAGCAAACGTCGTATGGACCGGCTGCGGGCAATAATAAGAAAGAAGCCGAACAAGCCGTCGCTAAAATCGCCTACGAGGCACTTCACGGTTAGCTTTTGTTGATCTGTATCCTCTGTCGATAGAATTGAACCGCTATCTCGGATAAGCGTTCCTTGGTGTTCTGCTTTGGATCGTCGAGTATGGTTTCGAGGAGTTCCTGCAAAACCGTTCCCATCGCGGGACCTTTCGGAATGCCTAGCTGTGCAAGGTCGTTGCCGTTGACTTCAAGGTCCTTTACCGTAAGGGCATTTCCTGATTCCAGCACTAATCGTATCCGTTCTTTAAACTCAAGTATGGCAGCGCTGTTTCTGCTACCGGTAGTGGCAATCTGGTCGGCAAGGCGTAAATCGAATAAATCTTCCAATGCATCGACTGTGACACGCCCGACAAAACGACGGACAGCTCCGTCGCTCCACTGTCCGTCATAATGGAACATGTGGTTGGCGACAAGATTGAGCACCGTGTCCCGCTCGTCGTTCGAGCACTTCAGTCTGGTTAGGATCGAACGGGCAATAGCCACGGATACCGAATCGTGATGATAGAAGGTAGGCCTTTCGTTTTCGTGATGCTGAACGACAACCGGTTTACCGATATCGTGCAGCAGCGCTGCAAGCCGTACCAGCGGCTTGTGTATTGGAGCTGCATCGCAGGCATAGATGCTGTGATACCATACATCGTGGCGGTGCATTCCCTTTTGTTCTACTCCGATACAGTGATGCAGCTCCGGAAAAAGAATTTCTACAGCCCTACAGGACTTCATCAGCTCGAGACCGATCGACGGACGATCGGCTTCAAGCATCTTGAACAATTCGATTTTCAATCGTTCACCCGAAATGTGCGACAACGAATCTGCAAGCGCAGACATGGCGGACAGCGTAGCGCTATCGACGCTAAAATGAAGCTGGCATGCGAAACGGCAGGCTCGGACGATTCGTAATGCGTCTTCTTCAAAACGCTGCACAGGATCCCCGATAGCACGAATAAGGCCTTTTTGTAAATCTTGTAATCCTTCGTGCAGGTCGATGATTGTACCGTCAGCAGCATCTGCGGCAAGCGCATTTACGGTGAAATCACGCCTAGAAAGATCTTGTTCAAGCGATCTGATAAAAGTTACCGATTCCGGATGACGACGGTCGTGGTAATCGCCTTCGATTCTGAATGTGGTCACCTCGTATGATTCGCCGTGAAAACGCACCGTCACCGTGCCGTGTTTCATACCGGTCGGAATTACGGTAGAAAACATATCGATCACCTGTTCGGGAACTGCGTCTGTTGCAAAGTCGTAGTCTGTTATCTTCCGGCCCAACAGAAAGTCACGTACGGCTCCGCCTACGATATACAGTTGGAAACCTTGCTCGAAAAAGCGGCGGGCGAATGCACGAATCGTTTGAGAAACCGGAAATCTGACCATGGTGGTAATGCTACTTGTCATGAAGCTCTATTGTCAATACTGATTGAACATAACGAAAGAAATGACTATAGTGCACACATGGCGGTAGTGCTAAAGCATCCGTCAATTTACCCGAATTTCAGGAGTTCAATCAATGTTTCAACCGGTAGATTCAAAAGTCAATTTTTCCAAGATGGAAGAGCGTATACAAAAATTCTGGGAAGAGAATGAAATCTATAGAAAGTCGGTAGATAACCGAAGCAGTGATAACGAATACGTGTTTTACGACGGTCCTCCGTTTGCAACGGGGCTGCCGCATTTCGGACATCTGGTTCCGGGTACGATCAAGGATTTGTATCCCCGTTATCAGACGATGAAGGGCAAACGCGTAAACCGGCGCTTCGGCTGGGATTGTCATGGCGTACCGGTCGAACAGGAGATGGGAAAGATTCTCAATATCAGCGGGCACAAGGCTGTTCAGGAATATGGCGTGGCTAAATACAACGAACAGTGCCGTTCGATTGTATTGCGCTATACCTCCGAATGGAAAGCTACCATCAACAGAATGGGGCGCTGGGTCGATTTTGAAAACGGTTATCGCACGATGGATACTTCCTACATGGAGACAATCTGGTGGATCTTTTCGACACTCTATAAAAAAGGACTCATTTACGAAGGCTATAACATTCTTCCGTACAGTCCGGCACTTGCAACTCCGCTGTCCAATTTCGAAGTCAATCTCGGCGGTTACCAGGATGTTTCGGATCCTGCCGTTACGGTTCGGTTCAAGCTTGACGATATGGACAACACCTACATGCTGGCATGGACGACCACGCCATGGACGCTACCGAGCAATCTTGCATTAGCCCTCGGTCCCGATATCGATTATGTGATGGTACTCGACAAGCAGGGTGGACAACGATACATTCTCGGAGAAAAGCGCCTTTCGCACTATTACAAAGATCCCTCTGATTACGAGGTGCTCAAGCACTACAAAGGCAGAGAGCTGGCTGATTTACGTTATGAACCGTTGTTTCCGTTCTTCAGCCATCTGAAAGAAACAGGAGCATTCGTCACCGTACTGGGAGACTACGTCACCGTTGAAGACGGATGCGGTATCGTTCATACCGCTCCCGGGTTTGGAGAGGACGACTATCAGGTACTGAAAGGAACTGGAATCCCTGTGGTCTGTCCGATCGACGACGATTGTAATTTCACCGAAGAAGTCTCGCTTTGGAAGGGAGTCTTTGTAAAGGACGCCGACAAGTCGATCATCGAATGGCTCAAGGCGAACGGCAAGCTCGTTAAAAAGGAGACCATCGTACACAGTTATCCGTTCTGTTACCGTACGCACAAACCGCTTATTTATCGGGCCATGGCTTGCTGGTATGTTGATGTAACCCAGTTGAAGGACTCGATGTTGCGTGCAAACGAACAAATTACCTGGATTCCCGATCATCTTAAGTACGGGCGTTTCGGCAAATGGCTCGAAGGCGCGAGGGACTGGGCGATCAGCCGCAACCGTTTCTGGGGAAATCCCATTCCCGTATGGAAGTGCGACGGTTCTGAGTACCTAGAGGTAATCGGATCGATCGACGAGTTGGAACAGCACAGCGGAGTACGGGTAACCGATCTGCACAAGCACTTTGTCGACGACATCACATGGCCGAGTCCTGATGGAAAAGGAACGATGCGCAGAGTTGCCGATGTACTCGACTGCTGGTTCGAATCTGGTTCGATGCCGTATGCACAAAACCACTATCCTTTTGAAAATAAAGAATTTGTAGAAGCACACTTCCCAGGTGATTTCATCTGTGAAGGACTTGATCAGACCCGCGGATGGTTTTACACGCTTGTCATCCTCGGTGCGGCCTTGTTTGACAAACCGGCATTCTACCACTGCGTGACGAACGGAATCGTACTGACCGCAGACGGGAAGAAGATGTCCAAATCGCTCAAGAATTATAGCGACCCGATGGATATCGTGAATACCTACGGTGCGGATGCACTTCGATTTGCTTTGATGAACAGCGCGGTTACGCGGGCTGAAGATCTAAAATTCTCGGAAGATTCTGTAAAAGAAGTTTTAAAGACGCTGATAATTCCGTTATGGAATGCATATTCCTTCTTCGTAACATACGCGAATATCGACGGATGGAATCCCGAAAATCATCAAGAATCCGAGTCGGACAATGCTATGGACCGATGGATACTCTCAGCAAGCGAAGCCCTAGTGCAGGAAGTGACCGATGCATGGGATCGCTACGATACGCAACGCGGATGCCAGGCAATCGTGAATTTCATCGACTCTCTGAACAACTGGTACATCCGAAGAAGCCGTAGGCGTTTCTGGCGTTCGGAAAATGATCTGGACAAATCCTTCGCGTACCGCACGCTGTATTGCGTGCTGATGAAACTGATCCATATTGCAGCTCCGGTTATTCCGTTTACCACCGAGGAACTGTATCAAAACCTAAAAACCTCGACGATGAGCGAATCCATTCATCTCGAAGATTTCCCAATGTATAACGAAGCATTGAGAGACGGCGAATTAGAAAGGATCATGGGTCTTGCTCAAAAGGCGATCACCGTAGGCCGTGCGTTACGGGCTGTACACAATCTAAAAATTCGCCAACCGCTGAAAAAGGTCGTTCTTGTTTCGCGCGATGAAGCAGAGCGGGCGATTCTTGCCGAAATGGAAGCGATTATTGCAGAGGAATTGAACGTTAAGTCCGTAGTGGTCAGACCCGGAGAGACCGAATTGGTGACGTATTCCGCCAAGGCAAATTTTAAAGTGTTAGGAAGTAAGCTCGGGAAACATATGAAAGCTGTTGCATCGAACATCCAGAATCTCGACAGCTATACGATCGAAACCATACTCGACGGTGGCACTGTCGATATCGAATATGAAGACGGCGTCATCACAATTGATGCCGGCGATATCGTGGTCCAGCGCACCGAACGAGCTCATATGAAGGTTATGAACGATGGTACACTGACGGTCGGATTCGATACGGAAATTACCAACGAACTCTTACTTGAAGGTATTGCCCGAGACATCATCCGCTCGGTTCAGAATTTGCGCAAGGAAAGTGGCTTTGACGTGGCCGACAGAATCTCTTTGTCGATCGACGGAGAACAGATCATCCGCGATACTGTTGAAATGTTCGGACCGTACATTTCCAGCGAAACGCTTTCAGACACACTTGAATTCGGCAAGACGGATTCGATGGTCATCATCCCTTGCGGTGACCTTGAGGTCTCGGTAGCAGTCAGGAGGGTGTAGTGGAAAGCGGGAAATACGGTGCAGCGGTTCTTTTGCTGATTACGGTGTTTCTTTCTGGATGCAGAACTACGAGTCCGTTTACACAAGACCCGTATTTTTCAGCAATGGGAGAACCGGCGCACCTGGTATTGACCGTCGATGTACAAAAACCCTCCTTTATCGACAAGCAACACATCGCTGCCGATTCTGACGAGATAGTTCGGGATCTTCTGGAACGTACCGACAGGATTTCAGTATCGCTGTACGACCCGACTTCTTCGGACATTACCGACAAACCCGATTTTTCCCTCAATACCGTATACGGAGCACTCGAGGGCAACTTTCCCCAGTTCCTCACGAATACTGCACTGTTATGGAATCCGGAGTGGGAAAAAATAGAACATGAAGAAACTCATTATTTCAAACACAAGACGCTTGGTCTGAGCGCGGCCGTAGCCAAAAGGGGAGTGTTGTTATTTTCAAACGACGATTATATGGAAGCATATCGAAAAACGATTTCAGAAAGAAAACCATTAATCGACAGACAGACCGCGCTACGCATGCAAAACGCTACGTTTGGTTTTTATGCAGCGAGTCCGAACGTGATGCTCGACATCGGACTTTCAATCCCCACGACCGTTTTAATGCAGTTGGATTCCCTCATGCTGGTAATCGAACAGACCGAAACTTCACCGGCATCGCTGAGCGGCCTAATAGTCGCAAAATCACCGAAATTGGCGAATACTATTTCCATTTTATTAAAAAGTTCGTATATTTCTGATCGAAGACGGAACAAGCTTCCGTTTGGAGATTTGACGAACCTGATCGTCGTATACGAAGATAAAGTCGAAATCAATCATATGGAATTGACCCAAGCCCAGCTTGGCGGCTTTTCATCGATGTTCGGTTCGTTACTTGCAACTACTGGAGGTATCGTACCTTATGCCGACTTATGAATATGAATGCGATGCATGCCACGTCCATTTTGAAATGGAACAAAGCATGAGGGAAGCACCGATTACGGTCTGTCCCACATGCTCGGGAAGAGTAAGAAGAGTTTTCGGACTTAACAGCGTTATCTTCAAAGGAAGCGGTTTTTATTGCACAGACCATAAAAAAGGCGAATCCGTCGACTCGTGTCCAAAAGATAACGGCAATAATTGTGCCAGCTGTCCGGCCGTTTAGCTACAGAGAATCCGTTCAGTTTTTTCAACAGCCTCTTTAAGCAACCGCTCAATCCCGAGCAGTTCGTAGCTTTTTCGGATCGAATCGAGTCTCGGCTTTACCAACGGATGCTTCGGACTAAATATGACGCAACAGTCCTCGTATGGCAAAATCGAAGTTTCGTAGGTTCCTATCAAACGCGCTGTCGTAATAATTTCTTCCTTATCCATTCCGATTAACGGACGGAATACCGGCAAATCGGTCATCCCGTCGGTAAAGCGAATACTTTCAAGTGTCTGAGAGGCAACCTGTGAAAGAGATTCCCCTGTCACGATGGCGCTACAATCGCGCTCGGCGGCTATCATGGTGGCAATCTGCATCATGCAGGCTCGCATGAGCAAAGTAGTTTCCTCGTCGCGCGAGTGTGCCTTGATATGAAGCTGAACGTCGGTAAAGGGTACTACGTGCAGCACGATTCTCAAGCAATACCGGGATAGAATCCTAGCAAGTGCGGCAACCTTGTCCATGGCTTGCTGTGACGTATACGGGTAGGCGTGAAAGTACACTGCCTCCATGCGCAATCCCCGCTTTGCCATTCTGTAGGCAGCAACCGGACTGTCTATTCCTCCGGAAAGCATCAGCATGCCGCGTCCTGCTGTTCCTACCGGCAAACCTCCGGGACCTGATTCGTCATCAGTATAGAGATACGCGCTATCACGAATCTCGACATATAAAATCCTGTCCGGATGATGAACATCGACAGAAAGCGTGTGATAACGTTCCAATATCAGATGACCTAATTCGGCTGAAATGTCATACGACTTCATCGGGAAGGTTTTATCAGCACGCCTGGTTTCTACCTTAAACGAGCGAACCTGATCGATCTTCCAGGTTTCGTCGACAAGTCGCATGGCTTCGCTTTTGATCGTCTCGAAGTCTTTCTCACATTGAATCGCTTTGGAAAAACCTACGATACCGAATGAAGACGATAGAGCCTCGCGTACCAGCGTATCGGGAGCCTGATCTTCGACGTACACAAATAGGCGGCCTTTCTGCTTGGCGATGCGGCTATGGTATGGGTGAAGTTTCGTCTTAATATTCGTCTTCAGCTTTCCTTCGAAAAAATCACGGTTCAGTCCCTTCAGTGATATCTCACCGAGTCGAACCAGATACAGCGTATAGTCCATCTATCAACCTCTTTTCACTGTTGTACCGTACTGCTTTGCGATATCTTGCAATGCCTGTACGAGCATAGCGCATTCCTCGATTGTGGTTGTAGGTCCAAACGAGATACGAATAGCTCCGCCTGCTACATGTGCGTTGAAACCGAAATCCTGAAACAGACGACTGCTTTTCTTCTTAGCGTTGTTGGAGCATGCCGAACCGCTGGAAACATACAGCCCCCTGTCGGAAAGAATTCTCATGGCGACCTCGGACGGCAGACACGGAAGCGATATGGTCACAATCGAATCGACGATACGACTGTTTTCATTCGAGTAGGGAGAGAGTTGAACTATTACAGGATGTTCTCGCCAAGAATCTTCGAAGAACCGGCGCAACTTGTGCACATGCAGCATTCGTTCATCGAAATTTCTGAATAATTCGCTCATCGCCTCGGTCATCGCCGCAATACCCGCGATATGTTCCGTCCCCGGTCTAAGACCGGATTCCTGCCCGCCACCGCGGGAAAGCGCTTCGATGCTGTTAGGTCTGCAGTAGAGCACTCCGACGCCACGGGGACCCTGGAATTTATGTGCGCTGAATGCAGCCGAATCGACCCCTAGCGATGCAAGGTCGAAAGAGACCTTCCCGAGCGCTTGCACCGCATCGCAGTGGACGTGGATTCGTTTGCCGGTGCGCCTTTCATGCGCTCTGACCAATGCAACGGCAGATGCTACGTCTTGAACGGTTCCAAGGACATTTTGTGCCAGTAAAAGACAAACGAGGTCGACCTGTTCGTCAAGCAGCGTATCGAGATGATCAAGATCCGCATACCCTTTTTTGGATGTAAGCGACAAGACGGCAAAACCGTGTTCTTCTAAAATTCTTCGATGCTGCAGAACCGAATCGTGTTCCAAGTTGCTAAAAATAATCTTTCCCGGGCTCTTTCGCCACAACCGCGAAAGAATCGCAATCGAATTACTTTCAGTTCCTCCTGCGGTAAAGAAAACCGTATCAGGAGATATATGCAAAAGCGCAGCAACCGTAGACCTGCAAGCGTTTAAGAACGTAGAGGCTTGACTGCCCAGTTTGTGAAGGGATGAAGGATTACCGGGATATGCAGATGCAGCGTTCCGGTATGCGTCACAAGCAGCCTCGCTCATGAATGAGGTTGCCGCCCAATCGAAATAACCGTTGTTCATATGCCAATCATGGTGGAAATCGACGTGATATTCAAGGCGTTCTGTTGCATATGAATCGGTTTAGGAGTATAAGAAGCCATGAAGCATCTCTACGATTGTATCCTAGGTGAAAAGCGTACCGAAGTAATCCTCGCTACCGATGTAGCGTCCATAACAAGTCACATCGAGACCACGATACGCTCGGTGCTGTGGGTTTGCGATACCAATACCGTCAAATTCCTGGCGACAGACAGTCAAAAGACAGTCGTCCTTCCAAGTGGTGAAGAAGCCAAATCTTGGCAGAGCATAGAAAATATTGTTGCGGCAGCGGTAAAGCTTCGTTTGGCAAGAGATGGATTCATCGTCGCGTTCGGCGGAGGAGTCGTCTGCGATACGGCTGCATTTGCAGCTTCGATCTATATGCGCGGCTGTCAGCTGATTCTGATTCCGACTACGTTGCTGAGCCAGGTGGACGCTTCCCTCGGAGGTAAGACGGCAATCGATGTCTTTACCATTAAAAACCTCGTAGGTACGTTTTATCCGGCAAAACACGTGTTCGTGTGTCCGACGATCGTAAAGAGTCTACCCGAGAAAGAATTTAAGAACGGTCTGGGAGAAACACTCAAGCACGCATTGCTCGCGCAAGACCAGAGCCTTATGGAATTTTTCGAAAACCAGCAAAGGGCAATCATGCGCCGTGATGCCATGGTGCTCGAGCGCATGGTCATCGACAGCCTGCAGGTGAAACGCTTTTACATTGAAGCCGATCCTCGTGAAGAAATCGGTATTCGCTCTGCGCTGAATTTAGGACATACTTTTGCACATGCACTCGAATCGGCGGGAAATCTCAACGAATGGGCTCACGGCGAAGCTGTCGCCTGGGGTGTGGCAAAAGCACTCGAATCCGGCTTAAAACTAAAAATTACCGACCATGTGTTTGCAGAACGAGCCTTACGGCTATTCGAATCCTACGGTTTTAATATCGGTTACAGAGTCAGGCATATCGAGCGTTTCATGCTTGCCCTCGAAGGTGATAAAAAACGCAAATCCGGAGCCGTACGATTTGTCATGCTGTCGAATCAGGGAAAAATCAGGCTCGAAACGCTTGAAGATCAAATTATCAAATCGGTGATTTCCCGCACCTAGGATTCAAACAATTTTACGAGCCTCTCGTAAGCTTTCTTTGCTAGCCGAAGCTGTTGGGGATAACCGGTACCGTCGATGACATCGATCAGCTGTCCAAGCGCATACAGCGAATTATCGAGCGCTTCAAAAAAGTTTTTCTCAACGGTGAAACGAAACATACCGCCTCCCGAGTTGCTCAAAGCGATAAATCCAATCGAACGTTTCGGTTTTTTAAGACGACAGAGTCCGAGCAACGAATCGAGCCGATCGACAATCGGCTTCGGTTCGGATGCGCTGAAAACTCCATCAGGCGGCTCGTTGACTATCGGACGATCGAAATCAACCTTGCCGTTTAATTCAAGCAAAGAAAAGAATTTTTCACCATAATGGATATAATTGCCGTAAAGTTCGACCGCAGCAGGAAAATTTTTAGGCCGGCGGGCACTCGTCATATTATACTTGTACAGATAATCCAAATCTTCTGCAGGAATGATTGCAATCTCGCGTCGTCCTTTCTTTGCCGACTCCATCACATAACTGCGTTTATAAACGGAAATGGTTTTCCCTTCCGATTTTGCCAAGGGTCTTTTCACCGGCTCTTCGATCCGTACTCGTGAACGAATCTCACGATCCCTGCGAGTTTTCAGGCCTTCCTCAGAACTCTTCATACTCAGTAGCTGCTTGCGAAGGTCGCTTGAGATTCCGTCGAGCCATTCTCGTTTTAACGGAGATACCGATCGTGCATACATTCTGCTGGTCTGAACGATTTCCCCGGCAAGAATAAATTGAGGAAGTTCTCTGAACCATGCAGAGCCGGGATGAATATATATCTGGCCGGCGGTCAGGCTTTTATACATGTTTCGCTTTGCTTTTACGCAGACGAACTGCAGCAGTCCCGCAGCGAGGCAACTCAGATATTCGCGAATCGAACCTCCGTGGGAAAGTGGGAAGCCCAGCTCGGATACTATCTCGGCTATCTGCTCGGAAACGTGCAGGATTTCCTGCATGGAAGGGTAGTCTAGATAATATTTTTTGCAAAATCGTTCGCGGTCTTCGGCTTTTTTCAATTCTCTGAATTGTGCGTGAATATCGAGAAACGATTTGAAATCCCCGTATTCGGATGCAAACGACTGATGAGCCTTCCTTGCTTCGTCCTCCATCCCCGGGGGAAGGGTAAACGGTGTTTTGGACGAAAGGAACGCAACCGCCACGATGACTTCCTCGATTACGTTCGGATATCTATGCATTGCCTCTACGATTACCCGCGAATGGCGAGGCAGCAACGGGAAACGCACCATCAATGTGCCGATTTGAGTAAGATTGCGTTTCTTATCGATCGCACCGATGAATCGAAGGGTCTCCTCCGCACTTACTATGGCAGAAGTTCTTGGTTTGGTGATGAACGGGAAATGCTCGTAATCTGAAATTCCGAGTTCGCTCATCCGAAGCACGACTTCAGACAGGTCGGTGCGCAAAATTTCTTCGGTTCCATACATTGGCCGGCTTGCATAATCTTCCTTGTCATAGAGCCGGTAGCATATTCCCGGTGCGGTTCTTCCCGCTCGCCCGGCTCTTTGTTCGCATGATGAACGCGAGATGGGAAGGCTGACGAGCGAGGAAGTAAAATCTTTCTGATTATAATAGTTGATTTTTGCAATCCCCGAATCTATCACTGCCGTAATGCCATCGATTGTTACACTGGTTTCGGCGATGTTGGTCGCCACTACCACCTTTGTAAAGCCCTTGGGTGTCGGTTTGAATACCTTTTCCTGTTCTTCCTTAGACAATCTGCCGAAAAGCGGATTAATCACTAGTTTCCGATGCACCGTGCTTGCAGAGAGGTGCTGTATGCAGGTTTTGATATCGAATTCGCCTGGAAGAAACACCAGCATGTCGCCCTTTGTCAGTCGTACATGCTCCTCGACGATGGAGGTGATACTGGAAAACAATTCTTCACTTTCGGAAGGATTCCTGAGCGGCAGATAGTGGATATCTACCGGATGGACTCTCGCATCGATACTAACAATCGGTGCGTTATCAAAATACTGGGAGAAAGTCTGTGTGTTGATCGTAGCAGACGAAATGATGACTTTAAATTCAGGTCGTTGTGCTAATGCGTGCTTCAGCAGCCCGAGAATGAAATCGATGTTCAGACTTCGTTCGTGTGCCTCATCTACCATCATCACCGAATAACGACTCAATAGCGGATCAGCCTTGAATTCCATCAGCAGGATTCCGTCGGTCATGACCTTGATTTTCGTAGATTTATCGGTCGTATCGACAAATCTCATCTTGTAGCCGACATATGAATCGTGGTCATCGATCTGACGCTTGATGAAATCGGAAACGGATAGCGCGGCGATTCTTCTCGGTTGGGTGATGCCGACTGTCAGACCGCCGGTGTAGCCGGCTTCGTCCAAGATCAAAGGGATTTGCGTCGTTTTACCCGATCCGGTCGGACTTTCAACGACGATTACTTGGTTGTCTGCTAAAGCAGCCAGTATTTCGCTCCGGTGCTGATACACCGGGAGATGAGTCATGGTTAACACCGATCATTTCCCCTGCATCAGACGCCGCGCAACCTCGGTTGCGTCGAGACCCGTCCAGTCTGTACGGCTTGATAACTCGCGCAGCGTGCAAGTAGTGCCGTTTTTATCCTCATCCTTAAACATGATTGCGTACCTGATGTTGTTTTCTTCGGCATATCTGAACTGAGCAGCGATTTTTTTATCTCCAAGATAGACGTCGCAGCGGATAGCATACTTTCTCAGCTCTCGTGCGAATCGAAGGGCGTCATTCAGCGGTGTCCCGTTCTGATTAAGTATCACAACATCTGCAGAACCTTTGTCGGCAAACAAAGATCCTTGTGTTTCCTCGATAGCACTGAGCAGTCGGTCAAGTCCGATCGAAGAACCGACTCCCGGCAGACGCTCTGTCGTATACAGCGAAGCCAAATCGTTATAACGTCCTCCGGAACAAATCGATCCGATTTCCTCAAAATCGTCGAGAAATGTCTCGTAGACAATTCCGGTATAATAATCCAGGCCCCGGGTAATCGACGGATCGAGAACGAACGACTCGGATATGCCCGATTCTTCAAGCAGCAAAGCTATTTCGTTCATACGCTTGGCATGAACAGATCCAAAGCCGGCAAGCTGGTCCAAATGTGCGATGGTCTCGGTCATCGAGCCGTTGTCGGATGCCGA
>JAAYDK010000011.1 GCA_012729295.1 Spirochaetales bacterium
GCAAGAGATTGCGGACTACCTTTTTCAATAAGCGCTTTCCAATGTGTGGGGCAAAATCCTGTTTTGTTGACAGCTACACGCGTCTGGGGATGCATGACCGAACTGCCGAGATAATACGAAAGAGCATCCTGTTCGGAGCTCTTCATCAGATTGCACAGCAGACATTCGTCACCTGACTGCAGTGCATCCCAAACGGGAATAGTTTCCAACTCGTATTTCATGGCGGTTCCTCAGTAATCGTAGACGTGCATCAAGATTTTCCTTGGGGATATTTCATCTTCATCAATTCATCGCAGCGCTCTTGAGAAAGCTCTTTCGTCTTCCATTTTCCCGTGAGAGCCATCGTATTGACGATCATTGTCATCCGCGCAGCATTTTCCAATACTTCTATGAGATCGAACGCTTCGAGAAGAGTTTTCCCGACAGTGAGAATTCCGTGGTTTTCCATGAGAATTACATTGGATTTCTGTAAGGCTGACGCTACCGAATCTGCAAGATCTTTGGTTCCCATGCGTTTGTATTCTGCATAAACCGGATCTTCAAGCAAAAACCAGCTTTCTGCAAGCAACCGGGTATTGATTGACTGCTGCATTGCGGTGAAAGCCGATGCATAGCAAGGATGCGCATGAACGACTGCATTGATATCCGGACGGCACAGTAGCGCATTGCGATGCATTTCACTTTCGATGCTTAATGCAAGGCTCGGTGTCATATTGGTTCCGTCCATCGATACGACGGCTATCTGTTCGGCACTTAGATTTGCCTTGTCCAACTTGGAAGGTGTGATGCAGAACATCGTATCTGAAATTCTCAGGCTGATATTACCGCCGCTGGTAGTAGTCAGGCGACAATCGTACAACCGCTTCATCATTGCTGCCACCGACTGACGTTCTTTTGCAAATTGATCCATAATTCTAACTCCCACTATAGGGAATGTAGCGTGTTTCGCGAAGAAAGAGAAGTGCCGTGCAGTTGAGCAGTCAGCGTCGTTCGGGTATAATGCCACCGTTATCCAACTCGATATAGGAGAAGCACAATGAGAATGTCGCAAGTCTTTAGTCGGACCTTGAGAGAAGCACCCTCTGCTGCCGACAGTAAAGGATATGAGTTATTGCTTCGAGCCGGTTTTATACAACAATTGGGAGCTGGAATCTTCTCATTGCTTCCGCTCGGATTGCTCAGTATCCGTAAAATCGAACATATCATCCGTAGCGAAATGAATGCTATCGGAGGACAAGAACTGCTCATGCCGGTAGTCAATCCGGCTGACATATGGAAGGAAACAGGCCGATTCTATAGCATTGACAAAGAAATGGGTCGCTTTCAGGACCGTGTCGGACGCGACATGGTTTTGGCCATGACACACGAAGAGTGCGTTACCGACATTGCGCGCTTTGAAATCGATTCTTACAAACGGCTTCCTCAGCTTGTCTACCAGTTGCAGACTAAATGGCGCGACGATCCAAGACCTCGCGCGGGGCTTATCCGCGTTCGTGAATTCACGATGAAAGACAGCTATAGTTTCGACAGAGATTATGAAGGACTGCTCAGACAATACAAAGCACATTATACCTCCTACTTCAGAATCTTCAGCCGATGCTCACTACCGGTTATCGCAGTTGGTTCCGATTCGGGCATGATGGGAGGAAAGGTCGCCCATGAATACATGTATCTGTCACCCATCGGGGAAGATACGATTATCACGTGTCCCAGCTGTGGATATACCGCGAACCGTCAAGTAGCCGTATTCAAAAAAACACATCGCAAAGAAGCCATGCTTCCGCTGCAGGAAGTGTCTACTCCCGA
>JAAYDK010000081.1 GCA_012729295.1 Spirochaetales bacterium
CCCCATCCGGATTTTTCAAAACATTTTTCACATTTGTTTCATCCGTCGGGTCAGGCATGATTCAGGCATTTGCCTGGGTGACGATTGTATTTGCGGTTCTGCAGCACTACGAAGGTAAAGCGCATATCTTAAAAGAATTCGAATGGCATCCAAAGGATCTACCTGAAGTTCCTGTCACCACGACCGTAATAGCAAAAAGTGATCCGATTGCCAGCATCGTATTCATCGTATTGTTATTTGTATGTATCAATGTCGGTCCTACGCTGTTCGACCATTGGTCGGCATTTCCGAAGGAGCGCGTGATTCCTTTGTTTGACTGGGCTGTGTTTGCCAAATATCTGTACCTTATTAATATCTCGATTGCCCTCGATTTGTGTATCGAAATTGCCAAACTCTACTTCGGTCGTTATACGAAAAGACTTGCTTTTCTCAGTATCGTAATGAACGCTGCAACGGTCATCATCTCAATCTTTCTCGTGAAGGGTGTCGGTATACTAAACAAATTCGCTATCGAACAGATGAATACGATGTATGATTTGTCAGAGAAAGCGTTCGACGGCCTAAGCAAGTTCTGGAATATGCTTCCGAATATTATCGTCATCCTGGCAATTGTCGGATTTTTTATAGAAACCGTCAAAACGTTGTACAAAACATTCTGGCAGCCGGTTGATAAATCCTAACGAAAGTGGTTTCCCTATCGGTAGCGTGAACGGTTGTATCCTAAGTGTACCGTTGCCCAAATACGTGCAGCATGTTACATATGAATCACAAAGGGAGAATTGCATGGCAGTATCTTGCCTTGACCATCAGTGCCGTCATACACATCAGGGCCATCCGTGTCTGTTATCGGTTCCGATATTCAGTCGCTTAGATTCGAGCGAACTTTCAGAAATCGCTTCGATTACTATTGAACGCAGTATCGAAAAGTCACAGGGAATATATCGTGCCGGGAGCATGTCTAAAAACCTGTATGTGCTCCATGAAGGTCTGGTTAAAATTTACAGAACTAGTTTCGATGGAAAGGAGCATATCGTACGAATTGTGAAGCCGGGTGAGTTCTTCGGCGAATTGACACTTTTCAGTGATACTGCGATGTCGGATCATGCAGATGCAATTGAAGCGTGCACGATGTGCATCATACAAGGCGACAAGCTGAAAATGCTGATGAGCGAGCATCCGTCCATCGCGCTCAATATCCTGACCCAACTCAGCCTTAGGCTTGAGCAGACCGAAAGCCAGCTTGAACAACTTCGCCTGGAATCTGCTGAACAGCGCCTGGCACGTTACATCATTAAATTAGCGAATGGATCCGATCGTTGCTCGCTTGTCATGTCGAAGGGAGAAACAGCCTCGCATCTGGGAATGAACCAGGAGACGCTCAGCCGCAAACTCGCATTGTGGCAGGACAGTCGGATTATCACCTTGCAAGGGCAGAGAAGCATCCTCATTCTTCAACCTGAAACATTACAATCGATTGCAGAAGGGTAAAAAATCGTCGTCCGAAAAACTTCCGGACGACATTTTGTATAACGATGAACGAGCTGTTAAGCATAAGCTAGCGTGTATCTGCCCTGATAATCTTACTATACTGGTTGATTGGCAAATCGTCAACGAATAGTGGGTATTTACCAAAATAAATGGGGGAGTAATCAGTGGAAAACGATTTGAAAAGCGTGGCAGAATCACTATCCGGAAAGTCGGTCGATATTATTCCGTATATTGATTATCTATTGCAGGATCTCTGGGAATTAGGAACCGATGCGGCTCATGTAGCAGCGATGTTTCGGACGTATCTGCCATTGCCGTTTGCCGAGCGGTCGGTGCTCGACTTGGGATGTGGAAAAGGAGCCGTGTCGATCAGAATTGCAAAGGAGCTTGGCTGTAAAGTCGACGGATTCGACCTGTTTCCGATTTTTATCGATCATTGTCAGAAACTAAGCAAAGAACACGGTGTTTTCGGACAATGTTCGTTTGCAGTGCAAGATATCCGTCAGGTAGTAGAACGTGGCTTACGGTACGACGCTGTCGTCTATGGTGCACTCGGAAATGTGTTTGGGGATACCGTGTCTAAGCTCGGAAAGCTGAAACAGACAGTAGCTGAGAAAGGATTGTTGTATCTCGACGAAGCCTATCAGGAGTCCGGTAACGATTATCCGACTTATGAATCGTGGATAGAAGCGTTTCAACAACAAAACCTGACCCTGATAGAAGCACACGAGCCTTCATTGGATGAGATTTCTGCTGTTAATTGGGAAAACCAGCGTAAGATCGAATATCGCGCAGATCAGTTGATTGCAAAAAATCCTGCAATTGCTTCGCTAATCGAAGACTACGTAGAAAGTCAGAGACTGGAATGTATCGAACTTGAGACAGATATAAAACCGGTTTGCTGGTTGCTGCGTAGCTGATTAGACGGATATCCTGTTCGTTTTTCCCGTAGTATGCTACACTCGCATCGTGATACTATCCCTTGGGGAGGTTGCCTTGCATGAAAGACGGATTTGTCAAAACAGCTGTTGCTACTAACCGGGTTTCAATCTCCGATTGCCGCTATAACACCAATTGCATCGTTACCATGATGCACGAAGCTGCAGCAGTCGGTGTCAAACTGCTGGTTTTCCCAGAATTGAGCATCACCGGTTACACCTGCGGAGATTTGTTCTTTCAACCGCTGCTTCAGCAAAAAGCCTTGGACGGATTATTAACCATCGTATCGGAAACCGAAACGCTCGATATGGTGGCATTAGTCGGTCTGCCGATTATGTTTGAAGGAAAATTGTACAATTGCGCAGCGGTCATCTCACATGGCAGTATCTTAGGAATCGTACCGAAGACTCATCTTCCGAATTATGGTGAATTCTATGAGCAAAGATGGTTTGCTCGTTCTCCGGTCGAGAACGGGACACTCATGATAGGTAAGACCTCGGTTCCCTTTGGGACTAAGCTGATATTTAGATGCGCTTCTTTACCGACATTTCTATTTGCGGTTGAAATATGTGAAGATCTTTGGGTGTCGTCACCTCCGTCGGTATCACATGCAGAAGCAGGTGCTGTATTGATAGCGAATCTTTCGGCTAGCAACGATCTGATCGGTAAACGCGAGTATCGTCGACAGCTGGTTCAAAATCAATCTGCTTCATGCGTATGTGCTTATCTGTACGCAAACGCCGGATCAGGCGAATCAAGTACCGATCTGGTTTTTACCGGTCATAGTCTTATTGCTGAAAATGGTATAATGCTAGCAGAGGCTAATTATTCCGATACAGCTCTGGTAGTCGCAGATATCGACATTGCTCGACTGGCTTTCGAACGCAGCAGGATGACGACCTTCTTTCCCTCTGATCGTACAGGCTACCAAATCATCGATTTCTCTCTTGCAGTAGAACAGACCCAGCTCTCGAGAAGCTTTCCAAAACATCCGTTTGTTCCAACTGATCCGACGGTACTGGATCAGCGGTGTTCCGATATCATTGCTCTTCAGGCAACTGCTCTTTGTACCAGACTGGTCAATACAAAGATACAATCGGTAACGCTCGGGATATCGGGAGGACTCGATTCTACACTGGCCTTACTCGTATGCGTCGAAGCATTCGACAAACTGAATATCGATAGATCCAATATTACGGTGGTCACGATGCCTTGTTTCGGTACTACGAAAAGAACGCTACGGAATGCAAACCGTTTGTGTACGGAACTCGATCTTACACTGCGCACCATCGATATCACCGCATCGGTGAATGCCCACTTCAAAGATATCGAGCACGATCCTGCAATACATAATGTGGTATTCGAGAATTCCCAGGCACGTGAAAGAACGCAAGTGCTTATGGATATTGCCAATCAGCAGGGTGCGCTCGTCGTCGGAACGGGCGACTTGTCGGAACTCGCTTTAGGCTGGGCTACCTATAACGGAGATCATATGTCGATGTATGGGGTAAATGCTTCTGTACCGAAAACCTTGGTTCGGCATCTGGTCGATTATTATCGTAGAAGACGATCTGATGGCGATCTTAAGGCAGTACTGAAAGACATTTTGGATACTCCGGTAAGCCCCGAATTATTACCGGCGGTCGAGGGCAAGATGGTTCAGCCTACCGAAGAGATCGTTGGACCATATGAACTGCACGACTACTTTCTCTATTATATGCTGCGATGGGGCTATGCTCCTGCGAAAATCCTTCGAATCGCAGTGGCGTCGTTCGAGGGAGTATATGACCGTGAGACTATACTGTCTTGGATGAAAGTCTTTTATCATCGATTCTTCACACAGCAATTCAAACGTTCATGTCTTCCCGACGGACCGAAAATCGGATCTATTGCGCTTTCGCCACGGGGTGATTGGCGAATGCCGAGCGACGCGAGTGTTTCAACCTGGAAAGAAGAGTTGGACAGGCTTTGATGATGTTTATATTTTAAGCCTTCGATATATAAACACCCATAGCTGTTTTTCTTACACACGGCTAATTTGTGTCCAATAAAGAATCAAGACGTGCATAATGAATAAAGCAAACTAAAGAATTTGCCAAGTAAATGAAAGAAAATCGATAAAAAAATGTATCCATCGCATTGATACGCTGTTATACTTGCGATACATAAGTTATATCATTATGAAATAAGTTTATGGAAGGAAAAGGTTGTTTAGAGACTATGGGCAAGTTTAGGATTGTAGCACTAATAATATTGGTTTTATTGTCCGGACCTCTGTTCGCGAGAGATTTTTTTGATATGAATCTGGGTCTTTCTGGAGTATATCAGGGAAATCCGACGCTAGCTGCAGATGAGTTTTTTAGCGGAATGGGAACAAAGGAGAATTGGCTGGTAGGCGTCGAGCTCGGAATGAGGGCTTCGTTTATCGATTTGGTTGCGCTCGCGGTTCCCAATGACGGACCTTCGAACGGGTTGATGTTACATACCAGCGGTGGTTTTTCGATTCCCGTTATCACTGATTTTGCGTATCTTGGAGTTGGCGCGGGAATCACGACAGATTTTGAGTTTCCGGAATCCGGAGAGTCGAAAGTGAATGGAAGGTTTGTATCGGATACCGATTTTATCGAGACGGTGAATGATTCTCCGATACATTTTCGAGCGGCGCTCGATTTCCTACTGGGGAACGCGAGTATAGGCTTATCCTATTATTGGGAATCGCAAGCGACGCTGTTGGGTCTGCAGACCCAGGGTGGATGGGCAACATTATTCCAGCCGGGCGAAAGGGCTAATTTGGCGGTCGTCCTGCGGTTAACGGTGTTTTAGGTCTCACGACCGGCCTCAGTCCGGCGTGAATGAAATAGAAAATAGGGGGAATTCCCCAAAAGAGAGGGTATTATGAAAAAGAGACTTTTGGTACTGTTCCTAATTCTCGCACTAATCCCGGCAGCAGTTTTTGCTGATTTCTTTGACTTTGGAATTGGTGCTACTGCTCAGTTCATCGGCAATTTTGACTTGACCGACACAGAAGACTTTGACTGGAGTCTTCTCGGCGATGTCAAAAATTATGGATTCGGAGCAGATATAAGAACCCGTGTCATGTTCGTAGAACTTGACGTGACAGGGTTGTACAATCAAAGACAATATAACAGCACGGATTATCATGAGATTTCCGGACTGATTACCGGCGGACTTTCGCTTGATCTGCTTGGGCTAGTTCGTATTGGATTGGGCATGGGACCCCGCGTAAACGTTTGGATCAATCAGGACGACGGTTCGGTAATGGTCTATAACCAAAACGGAGTTTTAGACGCTTCGACCGATTTCGCCGATGCGTTTATGAAAGCCCCGATGACCTACCGCGCTACCGCCGATGTTAAGTTAGGCAACCTGCTCGTAGGATTGAATTATATTGTCGATTCCAGCGGATTTACGTTTGAGAATCCCGATACGACAAAATTGGCCCCCAATTTCGATGCCGGCCGCATCGGAGCTTCCGCAACTTTCATCTTGTTCTAGAGGGCATAACGTGAACCGACCGGCCCCGTTCTGCAAAAACGGGGCCGACCGTTCATTATGGAGAAGTAGATGTCTAAGCGCCTTATCATCGTAGTTTTATTATTCTTACTCTCTGTTTTTGCTCTCGGTGCCGATTTTCTTGATTTTGGTGCAGGTCCGTTTATCCAATACACTAAGAATCCTTTTTCGCCAGAGACGACATATGTCGATTGGATCGATAGCAGGAACTACCTGCGCGGTTATGATATCAGAACGCGTATAGGCTGGGCAGAATTCGACACACAGGTATTAATCGTACAAGGCAATATTATCGATGTCGGTGAAGATCACAAACCAGTTTATGAAGATGACATCTCGCAAAAAATATATGGTACGAGTTCAATCGGGTTTTCGACAGAAGTTGCAGCCTTCACGAAATTAGGAATATTTTTAGGATTCCCGATGGGTTACTCCATCGGCAGTACTTCTTCCCATTTCTGGATGGGAACTCAAGACAACGTGTATAGCGAGTCCGACATCCTTGAATTTATCAAGGACATCACGTTTAGCTATCGGATGAAGCTTGACGTCCGTATCGGACATTTTATCCTGAGTCTGGCTTATCAAGTTCCCTCAAGCGGTTTTTCAATTCGAAATTTCAATCAATATAGCCTGATTCCCGATTGGGATAACCAGAAAATCGGGTTCTCCCTCGTCAGTCTATTCTTGTAGCTTATAGCTTAATATTTTCCAGTATGCTACTATTACTGCCTATACTAGGAGTCTGATTATGAAGAAATTCGGATTCTTTCGCGCGTTGCTTAGCGCTTTAGTCATCGCAACGCTGATTTTTTTTGCATTGTATTTCTTTGCTCCGTCGGTTGCAAACGAAGCCTTCGGTACGAGTTGGCAAAGCAGGCAGGACGAGAAAGCCGTTCAGGCAGTCATTGAAGATATTCTTGAAAAAGCCAATGTACCTCAGGAAAGCGTTGAAGCGTACGTTAAACGCCTTAAAGATCCCTCAGTTCAGCGAGCATTGTCCGATTCAGTTCAGGAAGGCAAAGATGCAGTAGTAAATTTTCTCGCAGATATTGGCGAAGAAATTGACCTTAAGGCGATCGACGCACAGGATTTCAAACAACGAATTGCCGATACGTTTTCTTCTTCATCCATTGCAGCTTTCTCGAAACGCCAATGGTCTGCAATCCAGCGATTGTTCGGGGGAATTTTTGAGAAGTAATAATGATTGTTGAAATGCTTGGCACAGGAACTTCCCACGGAGTTCCCCGAATCGGATGTGATTGTCCCGTATGTACCTCTTTAGACCCCAAAGACAAGAGAATGAGATCCTCGATATGGGTACGTGACAAGGACGTTTCGGTAGTAATCGACACGGGCCCCGAGTTCAGACTGCAGGCCGTTCGTGCTCGAATCAAACATCTCGATGCGGTGTTCTACACACATAATCATGCCGATCATCTCAACGGGATTGATGATCTGCGTGCGTTTACGGAACAAAAATCCCTGAAGGTGTATGGACCAGTGCAGGTATTGGAAGATATCGAGCGCCGTTTTTCCTATGCGGTGGGTAATAATCCATGGCATGGCGGACTTCCTCAGTTACAACTGGCAGAGGTTCCTATCGAAGGAATAACGGTGGGATCGCTTACCTTCATCCCGATTCCGCTCGTTCACGGATGCCGCGAGGTGTTTGGATATCGGATCGGAAATTTCGCCTATCTTTCCGATTGCAAGAAGATACCCGAAAATAGTATCAAGTTGTTAGGCGGGATAGATACGATAGTAATCGATGCACTACGCAAGGATCCCCATCCTACGCATATGAATGTCCAGGAAGCTCTTGAAGCTGCCCGGAATCTCGGAGCGAAAGAGGTCTATCTTACTCATATGACGCACCGCTTATCTCATGCGGATTTAGAGCGAAGTCTTCCACAGGGCTGTCATCCGGCTTATGATGGTCTTATCATAGACCTGTAAATGTACGAGGAGGTATTTCTATGGCAGATAAGGCCGACCGACGGCCGAAGCTCTATATCATCGACGGCTACAGCCTGGTTTACCGTTCTTATTTTGCCTTCATAAACCGTCCTCTCAGGGATCTGGAGGGAAACAACGTTTCTGCGCTGTTCGGTTTTTTTAATACGCTACTGATGCTCGTGCGCCAATACAGTCCCGACTATCTTGCTGTTGCAATGGACACGGCGACCCCGACTTTCAGACATATCAAATATCCTCCATATAAAGCCAACAGAGAAAGCGCCCCGCAAGATCTTCACGAACAGGTTCCAAAAATCATCGAGATTCTCGAAGCGGCGAATATACCTCAGATTGGCAAGGACGGATGGGAAGCCGATGATGTAATC
>JAAYDK010000082.1 GCA_012729295.1 Spirochaetales bacterium
ATGATCACGACTCACGTTTCCCAAGACGATCACGATCTGATACTTGCGCTGCGCTACGCGTCGCCGTACAGCAGCATCTACAAGATCGCGAAGGTCGTCGGTATCGATTGGAAGATTGTGTCCCAGGTAATCGATTCGGTTGCCGCCGAGGTTGCCGCGGGAACGATGTCGCTCGAAGGTCTGAAGGCAGACGGGCTGAAGGTGCTCCAGGCACATGGGTTTCTCGATGCGAAGGGCAAGTTCGTATCGGAAAAAGCAGCGCTGGCGAAAGAACGAAAAACACTTGCCGAGAAGACGGTAGAGGTTATCGCGACCGCTATAGATCCGCTTCCGTACGGGGAAGCACAAAGCGCTTCGATTAAGCTGCTTCGGGAAGAAGTTCCGGCAGAACCGAAGTCTTATAAAAACAAGCCACAAGCGAAGCAAAAAGAAAAAACAACCGCTAACACAGCGACCGTTAAGAAAGTCGTCCAGAAGCCGGCTATGGGCGTTTCCCATGCGAATAATCTCGGCGGTCTGATTGAGCTTATCTCTTACGGACAAGCGGTCATCAGAAAATACGAGTATGTGGACTACGGACCGGGCGAAACGCTGAAGGTCGAAATCGAGATCACGAAGGCGGTCAGCTATGCCTAAAAATGATGGTGGTGCGGTTATCGTACCGAACAGGGAACAATTGGCGTGGCAGCTTTTAAGGAAGCGGATTGACTATCTAAACACCTTTGCTGGCAATCGAAGTGAGATGCAGAAAATGACTAAAGAGCTGGACGACGCGTGGGCAAGAGCAGGAGAGCTTGCGCTCGAGGCGATGAGATTCGAATAACGATGAGGAGAACGATCTATGACTGACGTGAATGTGGTGGTGCTGATCGGGCGGCTGACCAGGGATTGCGAGCTGAAGATGACCAACGGGGGAACGTCGGTACTCAACGGCTCGGTCGCGGTCAACCGGTATACGGGCAAAGACCTGCCCGACGATGTGAGCTATGTCGATTTTGTGATGTGGGGACGTCAGGCCGAGGGTGCTGCGCCGTACATGACCAAGGGTCGCCAAGTGTGCCTGAACGGGGAATTGCGACAGGAGAGATGGAACAAGGACGGACAGAACCGGTCACGGATCTCGGTGAATGTGCGCAGTGCTCAGCTCATCGGAGACCGCAACGAGAAGGTAAAGACCGGCCAGACGGGTAATGCACCAGTGTCTGTGGGTCCCGAGGATTTCGACGACGACGTGCCGTTTTAAGGAGGCATGCTGATGAATAACGACAAGAGTCTGTACACGTATTACCGCAGCATCCCGATCGGCAAGGATCGGGCGGTATCCCGGGCGCAGTTATGCAGGATGTGGAACATGGGCGACCGTGCGGTGCGCCTGACGGTAGCAGAGATTCGTGACAAGGCTAAGGTGTTAAACCTCGAGTACTTCATCGTCAGCGACAGCCAGGGCAAAGGCTACTGGCGCACTAAGGACCGAGCCGAGATCGGTGAGTTTAATAATCAGATGATGAGCCGCGTGAAAAGCATCGCCGCTACCGTGAAGTGCGCGAAGGCGTTTCTCTGCGATACGAGCCAGACCGATCTGTTCGACGGGTTGTACATGTGAGGGTAATAGGATGGATGAAGCAAGGCTGTTTCAGCGCTGCATGTTTGCCGGTTCACTGTGGACCATCGTGTTTATCAATCATGGCCTGTTGAATTTGGTGAGTATCGACGGCAAGCAATTCAAGCAGGGTATAGACCGCTCTATGGTTCAGCTTATAGACGAGTTTGCGGATTTTTATCCGGAGGAATAAATGAAGTGGTTTAAGCATGACAGCAACGCATCAAGCGATGCAAAAATTAAAAAATTACTCATTAGACATGGAGCTGTAGGGTATGCTGTGTATTTTCACTGTCTTGAGCTAATTGCTGGTAATGTAAGCAACGAAAACATCACCTTTGAGCTGGAACATGATTCTGAAATCATCGCCGACAACCTGAGGATCAGGGGCACGAACGACAAGTCAGGTGTTGAAATTGTCGAAGAAATTATGCGTTACATTATCGATCTTGAATTATTCGAAAACAACTCAGGAAGAATTACTTGTTTTAAGATGATCAAGCGACTCGACTCATCGATGACGAGTAACCAAACATTCAGAAAACTCATCGCAAAAGCAAAAGATAATCATGATTTATTACAAGATAATCATGATTTAAATAAAGAAAATCATGACGGTATCATGATGAATCATGACTCAGTCATGCTAGAACAGAATAGAATAGAAAAGAATAGAAAAGAAGAGAATATAATACTTGCACAACGCGATGAATCGCCTTGTGCTGTTTTTACCCTTCCACGACTAAATTTAGATGAGTTTCCTATCACTCAAGACCAGATTGACATTTTTAGCGAAGCATACCCCGCTGTCGACGTACTTGGCGAACTAAAACGCATGAAAGCATGGTTACTTGCGAATAAAAAAAATCAAAAAAAAGACGTATTAAAATTTGCAAACAATTGGCTCAGTCGAACGCAAGATCAGACAGTACGCGCAATGCCTTCGCGTACCATCATTGATCGCCAAAGCAACGACCGATTCGCCCACGACAACGTGGATCCTTTTTAGGAGGAAGATATGGAAAGCGTCGAGCAGAAATTACACATGACGCACGAAATGAAGGAATGCCCGCAGCACGGTCCGTATATGGCGTTCAGGATCCGTAACGGCGACGATACGTACACTCCCTGGGGAAGATGCCCGAAATGTCAAACGGGAGAACCGGCACAGCAGATAAAACCACAATTCGTCATCGATCAGCAGAAACTCGATCAGATCCAGGCAGCCAGACAACAGCAGCGCTTGTTTGACGCCGATATTCCCGAGAAGCACAAAGACAGCACGTTTGCAAACTTCGTCGTGACCGAGCAGGCGCACCTGGATGCGATACAGGCGTGCTACGACCTGCTGGATGGACACCTTAAAAGCCTGCTGCTCATCGGTCCTACCGGAGTGGGCAAGACGCATCTTGCGTGTGCATCGATACGAGCTGCCGTCGAGCGCGATAAGACTGCACGATGGGTGAAGGAAAAGCAGCTCATCGGATCTCTGCTCGAGGCGATGGGAGAGCGTATCGGCGGTGATCAGGCGGTGTTACGCAATTATGCGTCGTACGACCTGCTGGTGATCGATGAGATCGGGAAAAAGCCAATGAGCGACTTTGAGGCAAACGCACTGTTCGACCTAATCGACGAGCGTTGGGGAGCAAACAAGCCGACTATCTATGTCGGCAACGTGACCGGGACTGATTTTAAGGCGCACTTTACGGACCCGATGAGGAGCCGTATCGGGGACAAGGGTGCGTGGAGGCGGCTGACTGGGAAGGACTATCGCGAGAATGCGGTATAAGGGGGTTGTGTGGCGATCGAACGGCGAGGTGAGGCGGTATTGGCGGTCAGGTGGCGCATAGGCAAAGGACGCATGGTGTTCAGCAGCAAGGCTGAGGCATGTCGGGTAATCGGCATCACGATGAAGAAGCTAGACAAGTGTTTGCAGAACGATGAGCCGGTTTGGATCAGAGGTGAGAAGTGGTATCTGGATCTGCTGCCATAAGGAGTGAGTCATGGGTATAGACGTAAGCGAATTTATCAAAGAACTTTTCAGCCGCTATCGCACCGCCGTCCGTTTTATCGACGATTATGCCAACGGAGACGCAACGAAAGAACGGGCTTTTGAGTTTTTAGAGACCCACCTTGCATGGGTTGAGAAATGGAAGAAGGAGGAATCGCAATGACAACCCTCGACTCCCTCTACGGCACCTATCACTGCCCCGACTGCGGTAGGTACGTCAAACCGCCGTACTGCCTATTTTGCGGTGCTGAGATTAGGAAACGGCCCATGCTGAAAGAGGTGGTGGAGCGATTGAAAGATAGTGGCGAAAGGAGTGAGAAGTGAATGTTGTCCATCTTTGCGACTGCATGGAATTTATGAAAAACATACCAGACAAGCACTACGAGTTGGCGATTGTGGATCAGCCGTATGGGATTGGGGTTGATGGGCAAAGGGAAAATATAAGAGGGAAAAAATCAGATAGGAAATATCACAAGTTTAAAGACTGGGATAATTCAATTCCAAATAAAAAATATTTCAATGAGCTTTTTAGAATATCTAAAAATCAAATTGTTTGGGGTGCAAACTATTTTGTAGAACATTTAACAGAAGGACACAAAGGGTGGGTTGTTTGGGATAAGGGACAGCATGGATTAACAATGTCAGACTGTGAGCTTGCATATTCTTCTTTTGATTATCCAACAAGGGTATTTATACTAAATAGAGCTTTTTTGTTGAAAGATGGTTCAATCCACCCCACCCAAAAACCAGTAGCCCTCTACAAATGGCTCCTCAAGAACTACGCAAAACAAAATGACAAGATATTTGACTCTCACGTTGGAAGTGGTTCAATCAGAATCGCTTGCCACGACCTTGGATTAAGTTTTGAAGGTTGCGAGATTGACAAGGATTATTGGGAAGCACAAGAGAATCGTTACAACACACATATACAGCAGGCGGATTTGTTTGCCCCGCAAGAAATTCAGCGGCTTGCCGTAAATGGAGAATTGTTTCAATGAATCGAGTACATTTCA
>JAAYDK010000083.1 GCA_012729295.1 Spirochaetales bacterium
CGCGATCATCAAGAAGGAACTTGGAACCGACGCCAGCCTCTACACAATTCTACAGATTTTCAGCGTGACAGCTTTCGATCAAATCCCTATGGAACATATACTTAAAAAGTATGGTACCAGAGACTCCGACGACTCTGAAAATAAACAACTACGGTTCATGGAATTATAACCGGACACTAGTGGGTATGGATGCATATGAAGGACGCGTAACATTTCTAAACAATCGCGATGTCGGTTCGGGTCCGTACGTTTTGTACTGGATGCAGCACTCCCAGCGGGTTCGCTACAATCATGCGCTGGAGTTTGCAATCGCTCAAGCAAATGAATTGAGAAAATCTCTAGTAGTTGTATTCGGTATTACCGAACATTACCCGCATGCAAACGAACGCAATTACGCATTCATGCTGGAGGGGCTTCGTGAAACAGCCGAGACAATAAAAGAGAAAAATGCTCTTTTTGTCATTGCTCTGGCCGAGCCTGATACAGCAGCTATAGAACTTGCATCAGAAGCTGCGATGGTGGTTGTGGATCGCGGTTATGTAACTATCGAACGTCGCTGGCGAAACACAGTTGCTTCTTCAGTTGCCTGCAGTTGTATCCAAGTTGAAACCGATATCGTCGTTCCGGTGGAGTTGGCTTCGTGGAAAGAAGAGTATTCGGCAGCGACACTGCGTAACAAGATTGCTGGTAAAATCGAACTTTTTACGGCTTTACCCGAATGTCTGACGTGCAATATGCCGATGGTAGAAATTAAAACTCCTTCGTTTCCAACCGTCCGGTTGAGAACGAGTGCCGATGTCGAAGAATTATTGTCTACATTGGCTATTGATCATTCTGTGAAAAAAAGCCCCACGATAAAGGGAGGCACAACCCGGGCAGTGCTGAAATTACAACGATTTGTTTCTGAACTCCTTGTGGACTATGCCCGTAAAAAGGGAGATCCTTCAGAACATGTCACATCCATACTGAGTCCGTACCTTCATTTCGGGCAAATTTCACCAATCGAAGTATATCTGGCTGTTAAGGAACATGATCCGCAGGATACAAGCGGATTTCTCGAAGAATTAGTCGTTAGAAGAGAGTTGGCGATTAACTTCTGTCATTATCGGAACGACTATGATTCATATTCTTCATTGCCGAAATGGGCTGTCGAGACTCTCGAAATTCACCGATTCGACACCCGTCCGGTTCTTTACGATGACAAACAGCTGATTCAGGGCGTAACCGGAGATCCTTATTGGAACGCAGCACAACGGCAATTGGTCGTCACAGGATTCATGCACGGTTATATGAGGATGTATTGGGGAAAGAAATTACTCGAATGGAAAGAACATCCCGAAGAAGCGTATGCGCTGGCCGTGGCCATGAACGACACGTTTTCCATCGACGGCCGAGACCCGAACGGCTATGCCGGAATTGCATGGTGTTTCGGTAAACATGATCGGCCTTGGAAAGAACGCAGCGTGTTTGGCATGGTTCGCTACATGAATGCGAAGGGCTTGGAACGAAAATTCGACATGTCGTCGTACGTTAGGCAAATCGAGGATCTAAAATAACTCATGAGAAAATGTATTATTGTCTTATTTCTTGCCATAGTCCTTCTATTATGTGTTTCCTGTATTACCGCGTATCTCATTCCTGTATCAAAGCCGCAGACGATTGACAATCCTTTTCGTTATGAGCAAAGTAACTACATCGAACTTGACGAAATGAGTATTCATTATCGAATATTCAGATCTAATAATGGACAAGTAAGGGGAAAGCTTTTACTGATTCACGGGTTCGGTGGATCTACGGCATCTTTTGAAAACCTATTTGAACCTCTTGTTTCAGAGGGGTATCTGGTATTAGCCGTAGACTTGCCGGAATTCGGCTATAGCATGCGATCAGATGCAATCGACCATAGTCAGGAAGCGAGAGCAACTTTATTATGGAAGTTGATTGAAACGATCGATCAAGATAAAACGATGAAATGGCATCTGATGGGACACAGCATAGGTGGAGCTGTTGTTGCAACAATGGCGTTACAGAGGCCCGAGCGGTATCTTTCGCTCATACTGGTCGACCCTGCATTTACCGTTGATAATCGCTCGGTATTTTTTCCCGTCTGGTTTGCTCCTGCCGTCAGGTGGGTTCAAGTTTATATAGAGCACATACTGAGTCGAGAATCAAAAGTCGCAAAATTGTTGGAAGACGGATTTAAAAGGAAGCCGACCGAAGAAGAAGTCCTCCGGTATCTCGAACCATTGAAAATCCCCGGAACAGCCCGGGGTGCGAAGGCGATAGTAAAAACATCGACTGATGTATCGATCCGACAGCTGCAGGGCATTTATAAGCCGGTACTGGCAATATGGGGAGCGTTGGACGATTGGACTCCCGCGAGTATTTCAGAAGCGCTCGTACAATCGGTAAGCCAAGTCGATATCGTGGTAATTGAAGAAGCGGGTCATTTCCCATTTGAAACGCACCCCGAGCAGACTCTTGATGCGATTCTGCACCACTTGGCGATATTCGACGATGAATAGTTGTCTTGTTCTTATAAAATGCGCGAGTAACCGTTAGCTTGATATTTAGATTTAGTATCATATATGCAGATTTGATAGTGTATGGTTCATTCTTGAATTGTAATTGTTTCAAAAGGAAGGCTATGGGAACCTTTGCACGAAAATCAAAAACCGGGTATACTGGAAACAATGGCAAAACATAAGACCCAGGCAGGTCCTGCCGCCTACGACGAGAGCAAAATCCAAACGCTAAGCGCCCTCGAGCATATTCGTTTGCGTCCCGGTATGTATATCGGACGATTGGGCGACGGTACTCATTTTGAAGACGGAATCTATGTGCTTCTAAAGGAAGTAGTCGATAATAGTGTCGACGAATTCATCATGAACTACGGCAACCGGATCTCGATTAAGGTTGACAAGGATACGGTATCGGTACGGGATTACGGTCGTGGAATTCCATTGGGGAAAATCATTGAATGCGTATCGGTGATCAACACCGGTGGTAAATTCAACGACGACGTGTTTCAATTCTCCGTCGGTTTAAACGGCGTAGGAACAAAAGCGGTGAATGCCCTCTCTTCCTATTTCAAGGTTTGTTCGTATCGGGATGGCGAGTTTGCACAAGCAGTATTCGCAAAGGGCGAATTGGTTTCGGAACACCATGGTACGACTAAGGAAACAAACGGAACCCTCATCGAATTCGTGCCCGACCACGACGAACAGTTGTTCGGAGATTATCATTTTAACGAAGAATACATTCAAGAACGGCTATGGAATTATGCATACCTCAATACCGGGTTGACGCTTGAATATAATAAGAAATTATTTACATCAAAACACGGATTGCTCGACCTGCTCGATAAACAAGTCGGTTCTGAAGGATTGTATACCACCATCTATTATCGAAACTCACGTATAGAATTTGCCTTCACCCATACCATGAATTATGGCGAGAATTACTTCTCGTATGTAAACGGGCAGCATACCAGCGACGGAGGAACCC
>JAAYDK010000084.1 GCA_012729295.1 Spirochaetales bacterium
ACTCCACCTGCCCATTAAGCAACTGGCTAACATGTTTTTCTGTCAATCCCATTCTGATCGCAAATTCCTTCTGGGTCATACCGCGATCTTTGAGCTGCTCCCGTATGGTTTCACTCGGTGGAATGGCAATTGTGCGCTTACTTTTCGAAAACATTTCAATCACTCTTCTTTACCTTTAGGGTAAACCCACAATATCATTTTCAACGTTTGCTGTCAATCTATAATTTACCTGTGCGGTAAATTATATAATTTGTATAATATCTATATTTTCTATTTTATCACATAATTTGACAGTCGTGCTCTTATCGAAGGGTCATACTTCTGATTGAAGCATGCCCCTTCGATGACTACTGTGACTCTCCTCTTTTCACTTTTGGTCTTTAAAGCCTTCTCTTACTAATCTATATTCTCCCGTTTCTGTGCGCCGGAACTTTTCAGCCTGATCACTTGGTAATTCTCGTGCTTAATCTTGTCCCATTCGGTCTTCTTGTAATCAAGGCCCTTAAGTCTCTCATTGATCCAATCAGGATCGTATTCCCTGAAATTCCAATCCTCTACCCAGGCCTTCATGTCACCATGCTCCGGATGCTTTGGATCCCTGTAAGCTTCCAGAAATTTACAAAACCCACCGATTCCGCCGACATCTTCCGGCGGTGCTATCTCGGCTCCATCAAGCAGTGTTGGGTATCCAAAGTAATAATCATCAACGATTTCTTCAAGTTTAACGGTAAACCACCAATCATCCCCAAAGTCATAGTTGTATCTGATTTCTTTATATTTTTCCAGGTAACCATCGATCTTCAGTCCAGTAGGCTTTCGGACCTCAATCTTTAATCGCTCCTGATGATTCTTTTCAAACTGAAGCATATTGACAGGCATTGATTTCAGTCGATCTTCATAGTACTTTTTATTCTTTATGTAGTGCTGATGCTCCATGTACGCTTCTTCATCATCAGTGACGATTCTATTCTCTTTCGGAAGATCAAACTCATAGAGATGATAGCCTCTACCCGGATACCCACTTTGGAAATTGGTCACGTTCTGAATGACATCATGAAGTCTTTTATATGTTGCACCGGCAGGCATGATGACTCTTCTCCAAATAAGTGGATTTGATTCTTCAAGTTCGATTCTTATGATATGTGATTTCATTTATCTCTCCTCGTTCATTTCATTTGCTCATTCTTTTTCCAGTTACCTATCAGAATAGTATTTTTGATTTGGGCTAGTAGGGCTTTCTGGCATGGTTCTCTTTAGTAAGCCACCTTTAACCAATGGATTTAGAACTCTCTTACGAAAATCACGCGCACTTTTTATACCAATAAAATCTTGAATTTCTTGCCTACTTCGTGGCTTTTTACAATACTCAAGTATCTCACG
Organism: Spirochaetales bacterium; assembly: GCA_012729295.1. Classification (GTDB taxonomy): domain Bacteria; phylum Spirochaetota; class Spirochaetia; order Sphaerochaetales; family Sphaerochaetaceae; genus JAAYDK01. Next base: position 1,381 of record JAAYDK010000084.1, read on the forward strand.
AGTTCTTTCATCACTATCAACTTCAGCTGGGGTGATAGCTGGGGTGGTAGCTGGGGTGGTAGCTGGGGTGGTCAACGGAATAATCGTCTTAAATATATCCCCTTCGATAAACTCTGGCTCTGCTCCTGAATAAATCCGGTTGTATTTGTATATGTTTCTAACCCCTGAGCCAAGCTCATCAACCCAACCGATTTCCTTAAAGAATTTGGCAATCGTTGGATTTTTAGGATATGGCGAAAAATTCTCCGGGTCAATGATGCCATTCCCATGGGGCTTATTGCTGTTCTCCATGTAAACTCTTTCCTTTTCGATCACCAGCTTCGCAGGGAATGGATTCGAAAACTCCCTGTGGATTAGAAGGTTGGAAATCGCTTCTCTGAAGATTTTATCTCGGATGCTTACCCGCTGATCACCTTCAAGGTAAAATTTATCATTAAGATGCTTTGCTATAAACTGCATCAATCTTTCATAACTTCTAATAAGATTGACTCTGATGTCATCTCGGTCATCATAGCGATCCAAATTCTCCCGGCGCAAAATGGCATCTGTTTTATGATGCGATAGAGCAGCATGAATCAATTCTTCTTTACCAAAAATCAAAATGCCTCCAAGCGTAATACCCTGCTTCCCAGTATTAGGATTCGTTAAATAGAGACCTGAAGTCTTTAGAATTTCAATATCTTTCATTGAAGTCCACGGATGGTTATCCTTCTGGTTTCCAGCCAGTTTCCTAACCTTTGTAAATAACTCAGACTCCAGCCCTTCCATTTCAGCATAGGGAAAGATCCTGTTTTCTGTATGAGTACTTTGTTTTCTCATATACAGGCTAGACACCAGATTTGTGTTGTTTGTAATGTCAAAGTCACCATCTTCGTTCCGGTCCAAGATTTTCCCTTTGCAGCGATGTACCTGAGAGCTTTCTGGTACATGAATATAAAGAACAACTTTCCCGTCTACTTCTACTTCTTCCACTGCCATATAAAACGTAGGACTAAGGATCAGTGGGTTATTGATCGATGTTACAAAATCCTTCTTGATTTGTTCTACAGAATCCCCACCAACACCTACGATGTCACCATTATCTTTGACGCCAAGAAATAGATGCCCACCATAGCGGTTCAAAAAACCACAGACAGACTCATATACGTCTTTGTTTATCTTCTTTTTACTTTCTTTAAATTCCACAGTAATGCTTTCGCCTTGACTGATTATTTTCTTCAGATTCTCTATTTTCATATTCAATACCTTTTATGCATCTGTATAGTTGACATTCACACCCCACATTAAATAATTGCACGCTTAAACTATGCACTTAGCTTTGATAAATATATAATAGCCATCTGCATTTCTATTAAAAGAAACGGACACGCCTTCAATCAACCTACTCATCTTCTCCCCGATGCTCCACATTCATAGCATCAACCCAATCCTCTTCTACAAACACCATCCCATTCCGGCCTTCTACTTTACGATTAGGACCAGCCTTATACAGCTTACAACTTAATGGACCATAACAGAATGTCTCAAACCGATACTTTCTCCGGCCTCTAGGATTCCAGTTATCTATAATGATCTCAACAGGCATTCTACAGCCCCACATGCAACTGCTACATTTACTATCATATGTCCTGGCTGCCAGTCTGCGGTGCCCTCTTGCTCTGTAAACTTCCAGCTCCGGTGGCACCAGTTCCCATGGGGATGATGTGTTAGAGATGGTAGTACTTCGGGTGATGAGTTTAAGCTTGGATACTCTGTAATATTCGGTAGGCTCAGTGTCAGGATCCGGTACCGGAACACATTCTCCGGAGACCACATCGTTTACTTTGAATTGATGTTTACCATGGGCTGCTTTGCCGATGCCAACGGAGAAAGTCGTGTGTTGATTATCGATCTCTCCCTCTAAAGTAATAGCATAACCGAGATATGTATGGGAGGACTCGTCGAAAGACCTGGTTAAACGGATCCGTGGTTGGATTGATATGATCGATCCTGTGAAGATATGTTTGTCCATGACTGGAAGCCTCCTTCTTGATATTAGCCCACTTTTTATCAATCTCGATCCATGCATGCCCGCTTTTAACTTTTCGCTTCTTCCTTCATCTTCTGCAACTTAAAGATATTGATCAAGGGGAGTGTCACGTTTCCTTGACAAAATACAATGCCTGTGATTGACGATATATTCGCACGGGCAACGGACACC
>JAAYDK010000085.1 GCA_012729295.1 Spirochaetales bacterium
CCATACGCACTCCCTCAATTGATGTTGATCGTCAGCGTGCCGTTTAGCTCTTCGATCTGTACGCCCTTACCGTAATTATTCATGATAACCTGCTTTGTGGCTTTTGGGGCTTGTCCTGTCTGCCCGGAGTGTGGCTCCTCTTCACCGGCTGGAACTTCATCGACGATTTCAGCTTCGAGCGTCGGTGTGGCTTCATCTTCAAGATGAGAAGGTTCGGCGGGTTCCTCTGTTGTATTCGAGGAAGCTGCAGAATAAACCTGATCTATGTGTGTTTCGGAATACGTCGGCGTGAAGTCAATGATGGTGCTGCGACCGAGGGTATCATAATGATGGTCTGCCTCCGGGAAGGAGAGCGAAAGTGACAGAGCAACATCAAACTGAATATCCATACCCGGCAAATCGTCTACCCAAACGTGTTCTACCTTGACATCATCGATTTCCGGTGAACCAGGTCGGTGAAGGCGGTAAAAAGTAAGAGAAGAGGAGTCAAACTCGTTCTGCAGATACCGCTCGGCTATTTCCCAAAACTTGTTATCAAACCTTTTTGCGATATAGTCCTTGAATGAACGATTCTGCGTCACGGTCAACACCTCCTTGTTACATATAATTTATCATCATCTGGACTTTATTAACGCCCTAAATGTGTTTGTTTCGATAACAAAATACTCTTCATCACATATTTCCACTTTCGTATGTGCTGAGGTTGGCACTGCGTTGATAACGGTATAGCATCCGGGACTTAGCGAGCATTTTCCTGCGACAATATACAATGCCTCAATACCATTCCCCATAAATGAGTATATCCCGGGTTCTATTGCAGAAACAGTTCCGGTAACTGATGATTGCATCTCGCTGATTGCCATATGTACATCCGATGATACAATCACAAATTGAACTCTTGTGTCAGAAGATACACCTGATTGCTCCTCAGTCAGGTGCGCCGCCGCAACTGAATCCATCTGCTTCAGAGTACCGTATGCGTGCGTATTTTTACCTACAAAAGATAAATGCTTTTTATTACTTATTTTCAGCCATTCGACATATGGGAGATTTGCGAAAATTGTTTCCGGCTGATTTCTACTTGTTCCGGACCCGTGAAGAACACCTTCTATATGAACAGCTTTGCTTTTCATCATTTCATCCCATATTGTCTGCAATTCACTAATGGGACGGCTTTTGGTTTGTCCCTGAGGCGTTCGCAAAATTAAGCATCCTTTTGCTTCATCGACTGAGAGAATGACAATTTTTGCACCAGGCCTGACGCTTTGGAGTTCAAGACCTGTCAGTTTTTCAATATCCCTAAGAACATCATTGAATGTCATTGTTTACCTCCCTGCAAAAGCGGCGGAAATCGTAATACGCTGGCATCGTCTTCAGAATCCTCAATCGCAACAACATCATCTAACCATTGACGCAAAAATGATTCTGTCTGCGGGTCTTCGCCACCCACTTTCATGAAAGTTACCTTGTTCGGCAGGCTTATTCTCGTCGACCCTGTGTCAGAATGGCTCAGCGAATCCTTGAGGGAAATGCCTGCTGCGAATCGGCGAATATCCGAAACAAAGTCCAGCACAATCACTTTATCCTTGCCCTCTGAAATACGCAATCCTCGTCCAAGTTGCTGAATGAAGATTCTCCGGGAATGAGTTACGCGCTGAAAAACAAGTATATTTACATCTGGAACGTCAATTCCCTCATTGAAAATATCAACCGCGCAAACCACATTGATTATACCTTCTGAAAAATCACTGAGAATACGGTTGCGCTTGAACTGCGACATCGGTTCGTAACCGCCACCGGAAGCCCCTGAGTAAATCGCCTCAGCATTACAAAATCCAAGGGAGTTTATTTTGTCACGCATTATGATTGCGTGCTCAATTGTTCCGCAGAAGACGATAGCTCTCGGATTCGGCTGCTCCTTCCAAGCGTCCCGCAATTGATATACAACCGCGTCATCCCATTGATTAATAAACAGGGTTCGGTTGATTTGCTTCGGTGAGAATGATTTTCCCTGAATATCTTTCAGTGAATCCCAGTTTATGTTGTCGGTAAACATACGATAGTCGACATTAGCGAGGAATCCGTTATTCAGACCCATGACCATGTCGATGCTGACTCGCGGCTGACCAAAATATGCAGTCAAATCAACTTCGTCGGGCCGCCACGGAGTTGCCGTCAGTCCTAATGCGAATGGGCTGCCTTTTTTCCCGGCACCCGTAGTTTCAAAGACACGATTGTACATTGACGATCCAACATGATGGCATTCATCAACGAGCAGAATTCCGTATTCCGGTAATTCCCGACCAGATTGAATCCAGGCGGACACCGAATCGACGCAGGCAAATACATAGTCTGTCTTATCCAATTGTTCTGTCGTAGGTCTCTCATACGCATTCCAGATAAGTGTCGTTTCAGAAGGTTTAAGAAACGTCCAAAAAGCTCTCTCCAACTGGTAAACAAGATCGTTAGTATGTGCGCAGACTAATACCTTGCATTTTGTTGTTTCGCGTATTCTTCTTACGCTCTCTGCTGCTACAAAAGTTTTCCCGAGTCCTGTTGCCATAACGATAAGCGCTCGGTTTTCATCGTTTGAAAAATACGCATTTACAATTTCGTTTATTGCTGGCTCCTGATACTTGCGTGGTGGTCTACTGTTGATACATTTGTCCTGTAACCGTTTTGCCCTTGTGATAAGAGTATCGGAATCCCAGAGTTGGAGAGGTATACCACCGACCATCATCATTTTTTGTTGCTCTTTTACCGGCGACTCAAAACCGCTCGCCGAGACGATTACAGGGATAGATGCTGAATACTCATACGATGCATCTATGGTCTCTTTTACCACAGCGAGACCGACTGGTTTTCGCCAGTGTTTTGCCTGAAACAGCCATCTTTTGTTGGCTTTTGAAGCGGTAACATCAGCACCGTGGTCCCCAGTTTGCCCCACAAGGCGAACGTTTATAAAGCCTTCATACATCAGAAGACGGGAAAGATTTCGTTCGAACGCCTGCCAAGTACCGTTGATTATCTGAAGCTGGCTCTCAAATATCATATGCTCAATCCCTTCTTCAAGAATTCTATCGAAAGCCGAACTCTTTGCAGTGTCAACATATCGTTATATCTGTTTTCGACAAATAAAATGACATCCTGTAGGTAATTGTCATACTGGCTGATAATCTTTTCACGCGCCTGCGCCACGATTTCATTTCCGAGAAGTTCCTCGCCTCCGCTTGCCAGAGACACATTCCAAACTTTGCCTCCAAAGAACATATCAGGGTCCTCATGGTACAGAGTTAAAATGAAGCTGCAAGGAACATGATCCAAGTAACTTCCGCTACTTTTTAGCACCCCAATCGTTGACAAATCGATGCCGTGCTGTATTAGCGAATCAGTTAGCTTTTTCTTCTGCTCTACGGTAAGCTCATCAAAATACAGCGACGCTTCGGAGCCGAGATTCTCTTTGACTTTAACTTGTACTTCTTTAAGTAATTCCTGCGCCTCATGGTAAATGTAATCGAAACTGATTTCAATGGAGTCTTTCCAATTTGCCTGAAGCACAGACCATGTTAAGTTACTTAGGTTATGCTCGGTAAAGCTGGTCAAATTCATGCGCTCCTGATACAGATATAAAGCAATTTCACTTGCAATCAGCTGCTCCTTGGATAAGCCACATTTGGTAAAGTACGGATGGGATAGATCGACGAAAGCCGTCAGTTTACCGATTTCTTTGTATATAATAAGAGGTTCTGATACGTCCGTCAGCGGCGCAACCATCGGTTTGTGCATAGCGTAGACATTCACCTTTACGGTATTGCTTTTTGTTCCGTCGGCAAGTTTGACAGAGAAACCTTCGCTAGATAGAATATCAATCTTATCGGAGTTGGCAAGCAACTCTTCTTCGGACAGAGGGTGATTTGTTCCGCGCACACACCCGCAGTTTTTACACACCTCATCTGTCGCCACATTCTTTGTCCCACATACTCTGCAATTCCACGGCTCCAATACCACGGGTATCTGGTTTGCCCCGCAGTGAGGGCAGGTCGTAGCTGAAAAAGGTATCTTCTTCTGGCAGGATTCATTAATACAGACTTTGCCCTTTAAGATTTCTCCGCAAACGCTGCAGTATTCCGCCTCTTTTAAATTCTGCGCACTGCACGAAGGGCATTCAGGGAGTTCCTCTACTGGGGGCTGGTCAGCGGATTCCACCAGCTTCCACCATTCGGCATCATCATAAAAGCCAGGCAGTTTCTGCTTGAATTTTGCGTAGTAGTCAGCCTCGATATCACGGCTGATTCTTTTCGCGGAACGGCTGTCGGCATCCCAATATCCCATGTACATATCGCCTTTTCCAAATTGCCGGACACGGCGGTATGCTTGAAACAGCTTGTAAATCGGAGAGGTGTTCTCTGACGCCCCGGGCTGGGTCGGCTGAAGTGAGCTGTTGCCTCTCAAAAAAGTCATGGCCTTTTGCCACTCTACGCTGCTTCGCTGAAAGTCTTGTTTCAAAAAGTCCACTGGCACATAATCCAAATGCACCTCTCCGACGATGCGCCCATATTGTGAATCAATGGGATAGTCCTTGATTGTGTGCTTAAATTCGTCAACGTATTCAAAGAATGCACTCTTTTCACCGATTTTGATTGCTCGGCCGTTTCTGATGAGGTCAATGCCAAAATCAGTGTCTGAGTCGAACCGTTGGATACCGACCCATCCTGACACGTTTTCTTCAATAGTACGGATTGAAGTAGACCCACAAGCCGGGCAACTGTATTCATCACTGCCCAGTATTGCTGTACAATGCCCACATCTTTTCGTGGAGCCAACGACCTGATTGAACCGAAATACAGCAGGGACATCTCCGCCTTTTCTTGTTACAAAACGAGTATCATCCCATATGCAATGCTCATATGGTTCGCATTTTTCGTCGTTGATAACAATCTTTATTTCACCTTTTCGTAAAATTGTGGCATATCGGCGGCCGATTTCCTCACGAATTTTCGGCATGCCATATTGAACGAGCTTTTGAATAAATCCACGGTTTGCGTTACCCTCCGGCCACCAATCTGAAACCTCAATGATAGTGCCGTGTGAGTTTTGACTAAATGATTGGTCATCGCCTTTCGGAATCTCCAAGGCATCCAGCGAGTAGTCCTTGTTGCTGTTGATTTTTTCAAGATTTATGACCGTACGAATATATGATGACATATCAGAACGACTGGTCATAAAAGTTGTGGAGTTTCCGAGTGTTTGTAAGACGTTCCGTAGTTACATATCCCGCACCATGTAATTTATTTTTCAGTTCCTCAAAGAACTGGCGGTGTCGGGCGGTTTTCCATAACCCTTTTACATTTTCAAAAAGGAAGAAGTCCGGCTGCATCTCGATAATTAGACTAATATATGATTGCGACAGTTTTCCGTTATCCCCGTCGCGGCCTTTATTCTTTCCTGCAATGGAAAAATCGGGGCATGGAGGGCCGCCGATAAAACCCACAAGATTTCCACGAGCTCTTTCTTCGTCTACATAGCTATGTAGTTCATTTTTACGTTTATCTAAAAAATCATTAATATCTATGTTGTAGTATCCGTGCGATGGCTTTCTCAGCCCCATCTTTTCACGTGAATACTGATAAGCCGCCATAAAGCTTGGCTGAAACTCATTAACAAGATTTATATTGAAGCCGTTAAGCTCAAAACCCAAGTCTAAGAAACCGCTACCAGAAAAGAATGAAAAAATCACCTTTTCTTTCACAGCGTTGTTTTTTCGTTCTGCCATTCTTGCTACCTCCGATTATTTCGTTTGCTTAACTGCTTCCTCGTCCGGGAGGACTTCCATAATGTCGCCGACATCGCACTGCAGTGCATTGCATATCTTGGCCAGCACCGCTGTGGTGACTGTCTCATTGTGTCCCATTTTCGTAATTAGGCTTGAACTTATGCTGGCAGCGGATTGCAGTTCTTTCTTCTTCATGTTCTTATCAATCAATAATTTCCATAATTTATTATAGCTTACTGCCATTTTAATCACCTCGCAGACTTCCTAATATTTCTTATAATATCACAACCCACAGTGTTTTTCAATGCTTATTGCCATTTTAATAAGATAATTAATATTAACGTGTGATTTATCGCTTGAGCAATGTAGAGGTCGGTAATGATGGTGTCAAGCATCGAAAATCCACGAAGTTTTCTGCGAAGAAAGGTGAATAGCCCAAATAACACCATCGAATTAATGTGTTTAGGCAGAGTGAATTGAACCCTTTTATTTTTCTTTGTACTCCGTTATTTTTCATAGAACTATTTTATTTTTCCTCTTAGGGTATTCAAATTGCACCTTGAGCCGAGAATACCGGAGAAGCCCCATAACGCAGAAAAAGCCTGCCATACAAAGGATTATGAATACCCCTATGGGGCAAATCCCTTGTATTGCAGGCTTTCTTGATACGAATAATAAAAGGATTGACCGTAGCATCGTATCAATGCTACGGTCAATGTTTGACGAGTTGGAGCTATATCATGGACACAATTTCATTTTTCCTCCGCAGGGGTATTCAAGGGTATTCAAATTCTCGAAATCATTGTATTTGCAGGATTCTTAGTGTTTCATTATTTCTCTATCTTTTTCCGAACTGTCGGTGCTATAATGTTCTCATTAGAACAGTTGATTGGGCTATTTTCCGAAAACCTCTGTCACCCCGCGCAAAAAGCATTAACATGGAGGCGTCACCATACTTCCAATGCTTTCAGATAACTAAATATCGGAGGAATGAACATGAAGCGGACCATATCAGCCTTAATCGCCGCCCTGCTAATCTGTACGCTTGCTGCCTGCTCCAATCAGCCTATCGATCCGTCAGAGCCACCGGTATCGACCCCGGCGTCCTCGAATCCTGCCGTTACGCCGGACAACAGTATGGCCCCGGAAGCCACACCGGAGCGAGAACCCTACTCGGCAATGGATATTTTTGACGTGGAGCTCAACCCGTACGGCATGGACTGGCCCTGTACGGTGTTTGCGGCGTCCTTCAGTAAAGGCTCAAATAAGCTCGATGGAAAATGTCCCTTTACGCTTTCTATGACCGGTGAGGGGAATATGTACGCCTGCGTTGCCTATCAAGCTGATGTTGCGGGGCTTGGGCTTGACGAGGACGGTAAATTCGCGCTTTTGAATGAGTATCTTGAAAACAACGGATTTTGTGAGTTCGTGGGGGCAGACGGGCGTACTGTTACAATCTGGCAGGCCGACCCTAACGACGACCGTTATGAGTATGTGGAGACCGACGGCAGCCACGGAGCATCAGGCGGCGGATGTGTTATCGACATTACCTTCTATGTAGACGAGGCGGATGCGGTGAAGTACACGCAGCTTATTCAGGATAACTACGACTTGAACGCCCTGTCTCCCATTGCCGACTATTTTGACACCGCGACGGATTTCAGCGAGTGCGGCATCAGCGTAAATCTACATAAAGACGAAGCTAAGACCTTTGTCGTCTATTATGTCCCCGACGCAGAGACGATACGGCGGAATATCGCTGAAAACGTGGAAAGCGACTGGTGGGAGTGGAACGGCATGACGCAAACAGCCTTTATGTATGACGGCGTGGACAGCAAGCTAACCTTCGACACCGAGGTCGGAGCCATAACCGTCGAGCAGATGAATACTCAACTCAACGCTGCTTTGGGCTCGGAGCTTTCATTGACAAAACTCGGCTTCAGCTTCGATGACGCGGGTATATGCGGCGTATATGAGGAACGTGAGCCATTTTATAGTTCTGTCGCTGTTACGAGGCCGGAATGGGGCGATTTCGCCAATGACTGGAACATGGAATTTAACGACAGCAATGTCAACGGTTATAGCGTTGTAATGTGGTATTACGCCGATGAAGACAGATATGAGGTGCAGATTGATAGGGACGGC
>JAAYDK010000003.1 GCA_012729295.1 Spirochaetales bacterium
AACTGCCAGCCAAAAGAGACTCGGATTATTACGCGTTACGCTAAATGCAGGCAGATTGACACTGAGGATGATGGGAATCGCCAAAACGAAAACAATACCCACTGAATACAGATAATCGGTTGCGACGGGTGTTTCAAATTCGGGATCCACAACTCTAAGCAACGCCAGACCAGTCGGTAGCGTACCGGTTCCGGTACCAAAAATCACCAGTGTTCGATAGAAAGCATGATCGTCGAACAACCTAGAGCAATACCATAGCAGAAGAAAACACGTGATTGCGATACCGGTTACCACCAGTACGAGAATCGGCAGCCAGTACCCTTGAACCGCCACGAGTGAAATGGCTCCCAACGACGATGCGACCGTAAGATCGACGGCCAGGCCGCTGATACGGTTGCAAGTCCCGTTGTCGATGGTCGTTTCTACTTTAAAGAAACGCATCAGCATCTTTACTCCAAGTGCACAGAATGCGCTGAAAATAAAGTTGATACCCCACAAGCTTTCTGCAAGATCTACACCCATCGGTCCGATGAGACCGAGCAATTCGGTCAATCCCGTCAATGCCCCCCAGCTGAGCAGGTAGGTGCCCATGGTCAATGCAACGTGATATGTCAGCGTATCAAGGGATTCGCCATCGGTCGAAAGGAACGAACCAATGGGGCGTTCCGATTCGATACGGCTGAAGAAACCGGTCCTGACGCTTTTCTTTTGAATTTTTTCAAGATACTCTTTCCCAATCCAACCGCGTTTCAAACCCTGGTTGATCAGGATGACCCCGCCGAAAGACCCAACGAGAAAACCGATTGCGGCCATGGTCAGTCCGACAGAAGAGCCACCGACAAACCCCATGCCTTCCCACACACTTCCGATAGAAAAAGCCTGCCCAGGTCCTAATTCGAATCCAAGCGGTAAAGTAAAGCCGATTGCAGGAAAAAGGTCTTTGTCGTAGACAGCTATCAGCAACGCTGTCATGAGTAATCCAAACAAACACTGAATGCCGTATTGCGCCATGACGGCAGTAGTATTCTGTCCAAGCATGCGTCTTGCACGTCTGCCGTCCTTTATTTTGCCCGTGACGCGCAACATCATCGATATGAAGGAGATATTGAGCAAGTGATAGACTAAATCACCAAGATATTCGTTTGAAAGGCCCCAACTCGGAGTGACGAAATTATATAAAAGGAGCATGAAGATTCCCGCGATAATCGGTGCGGGAATCAAGAAGCGCTGGAAGAAACGAATCCTTGCACGAATCAATGCAGCAAGCAATAACGATCCTGAAATAATTCCTATGTGGATGATATAGTTCCATTCCATTGCTGTTCCTCCTTGGTTGTTTCGAACCATTCCAAATATTTAAGCGTTGAACGATCGCTATCCAATTGTATCCTGTATAACGTGTTTTCTAAAAATAACTCGATTGTTCCTCTAATGTTGAGAATAAGTGATCTAATTCCGGTGCGATGGAACTTTATAATTCTATGCTCATCGTTACGATCTTCGCATTGCACCTCGATAGCATGTTTGGTAAGTGTTGCGGTGAACCGTTTGGATACCATTTTCAACCGTTTTCTTCCTATTCCCTGTTGCAATCGAACCCCGTTATCAGCAGGGA
>JAAYDK010000086.1 GCA_012729295.1 Spirochaetales bacterium
CACGCCAGAGTGTTCGATAACAACAGGAATCAGCGACGATAACATTTCATTCTTTGCGTGAGACATGAGTGGTCCTCCGATCAATATGGGCGATCTTAATTGGCTTAGTGCCGGTGCTGAGCCATGAAATCTTCATACGAGACTTCGCTGGTTTCATCTACGGTATTGTTGGCCAACAAGAACTCGTTCACTTTCTTGAATTTCATGTCATCTTCGATCATATGCACGTAGTATGCTCTCGTATCGGGATCGGTGACATCTTTCAATTCTTTTTCAACGATTGCATCGACTTCAGCCTGGTCGATTTCAAACGATTCTTTTTCCTTAATCTTGTCCATGACGAGCTGCGTCTTGATGTTGTGCTCGGCTCCTTCTTTCCATTGTGCGGTGAAGTCTGCCTTCGTCTGTCCCTGAAATTCGAGATACTTGAGCAGTTGTGCTTCGGGCAATCCCGATTGGGAAACAAATCTGCGCCAGGATGCATCGACTTCAACCTCGATCATAGAAGCAGGAACGGTTATGGTGACATTCGCCAATATTGCGTCCATGATTTTACCTAAGCGTACTTCGTCAAGGTGATGCTGTAGCGACTCTTCAAGTTTTTCCCGAGTTGCTTTTTGCAAATCCTCTACGTTTTTGTATTGTTCGCTTACGTCTTGGGCGAAATCGTCGTCGAGTTCTGGTACCTCTCGGATTTTTACCTGTTTCAGCGTAATTTTGAGCGTGATGGTTTTACCTGCATATTCGGCATGTTCGAAATCGTCGGGATAGGTCTTGGTAACGGTTTTTACCTCATCTTTGGACATGCCTATCACATCTTCGTCGATTTGGTAGAAATTTATCTTGGAGCCCACGGTAAATACGAAATCCTTTCGGTCTGTCTGTTCAACTTCCTTACCATCGGCATCAAGCTCGACATAGTCGATGGTGACGATGTCTCCTTCTGCAACAGGTGCCGACTTGTCGACGACCAATGCATTTTGCTCGCGAAGACGGTCGATTTCTTTGGTAAGATCGGCTTCGGAAACGACAACTTTGGGGGCCTCGACGGTCAACTGCGTGTAGGCAGGCAGTTCAAACATCGGCATGATGTCGTAGGAAACGGCGAATTTCAAATCTTCGGCGAGATCTTTGGCTATCGATTCTTCCTCGACTAATGCCGGAGTGCTGTACGGGAGCGGCCGATATTTGTCTTCGACATGCTCGAGCGCTTCTTTTACTGCAGCTTCTATCACGTTGTAGACGCTTTCTTCGCGCATTCCGCTACCGATTTTCTGTTCTAGTATCGACGTGGGAACCTTACCTTTGCGAAAGCCAGGGATTTGAACTGACTTTACATATTTCTGCACCACTTTGGTGTATTCTGCAGTGAGCTCGTCTTTTGGGACTGTGATGCTCAGCTGAACTGCGGAGTTTTCCAACTCTCGTACGTTTTGTTCGGCAACCATGCTATTTCCTCTTTCTCTATGCTGTGTCTCTTGTATAGTAAACATGACACCGCTTGAAGGCAAGGGTATCAAACGTCAAACTGACAAAGACCAACAGCGACTATATCAGAATTGGAAAAAAAATGCGACCCGCCGGACGTCAGGCCTTTAGTACTTTTATATAGAGAAATAGTTGACCATCGGTGACGTACTCAATAGGATGCTGATTATGCCTCAGATTGGTGGCTTCATCACATTCATTTTAATCTCGACTTTTACTCCCGGTCTGAACAACATCATGTCGCTGAATAATGCTGCGAGAGTAGGGTTGCGCAAAGCGCTACGATTTAACGTCGGCATATTTTTTGGATTTCTTATCGTCATGGTACTCTGTGCGTTTGCCGGTTCGGCGCTTTATGCCACCATACCGCACGTAAAGATAATCATGAGTGTCGTTGGGGCTTCGTATATTCTCTATCTTGCTTGGAAGACCATACGAAGCAGCACCGATTTTACCGCCGAAGCGAAAGCCCAGTCGTTTGTTTCGGGATTTTTGCTGCAGTTTGTCAATCCGAAGATCATGCTTTACGGACTTATGGCCATGAGTTCCTATATTCTCCCATATTATCGTACGTGGTGGGAAATTGGATGTTTTGCATTATTGCTGACAATCACCGGTTCCAGTGCAAACGTCAGCTGGACACTTTTCGGCCATCTGTTCAAACGCCTGATGGTGAAACATGAAAAAATTATCCTGACGATCATGGCATTGCTGCTCGTCTACTGTGCCGCCGAATTATTGCTCGGGTTGTTCTAGCATAACTTCTATTACTGCATCTCCATCGATATTAACGAATTCAGTCCAAGTATAAAGTACGTTTGGAGCATCCTGATCGATTTGGGGAACACTACGACATATATAAACATACCGAAGGTGGTTGCCGAAGAGCTCATTCTACCTATACAGCTAACGATTATGCAGATATCATACGGGTACATGACAGTGTATCAACGTGTGCAACAGAAGGTGGTTGGCATGTACTATCGATGTATCGAATGTGACAAAACATACCCAATCGAAAGCAGAAATTATCGTTGCGAATGCCAGGGACTTCTTGCATTTCATCACAAGACAAACAGATTTGATTTTTCATCACTCAGGCAATGTCCAGACTGGTCTTTATGGCGGTATCGTTCGGCGCTTCCCGTGTTCGATGAACACATCATCGATTCGGTCAGCATGCATGAGGGATGCACCGCGATGATTCGTCTAGAAGATCACCTCTATGGAAAAGCCGAATACCTGATGCCGACGCTCTCGTTCAAAGATCGGGGGGCGGTCCTGCTTGCGTGCCTGATGAAATCACTTTCCGTCTCTTTGTGTATCGTCGACAGTAGCGGCAATGCGGGAACGGCAATCGCAGCTTATTGTGCACGTGCCGACATCGCCTGTAGTGTGTACGTTCCCGAATCTACAAGCAGTGCAAAAACATTGCAGGCCGAATCGTACGGAGCAACCGTACACAGGATCGGAGCTACTCGTGTAGAAACTGCCGTTCGTGCACAAGAAGCGGTAAAGATTTCAAGAGCCTTCTATGCCAGCCATGTGTATAACCCGATATTCTTCGAAGGAACGAAAACCTATCTGTACGAAATATTCGAGCAGATGGACTATCGCCTTCCTGACATGCTCTTTGTTCCGGTCGGCAACGGAACGTTGTTGTTTGGAATTGCGATTGCACTACAGGAGTTGTTTGCTTGGCGTCTTATCGAGAAATTTCCGCTGGTAGTCGGTGTGCAGGCTTCGCAATGTGCGCCGTTGGCACTTCGGTCGGCAGAGGAAGTCTGTCTTGGTACGGTTGCAGAAGGCATTGCCATCGCCAAGCCTCCTAGGGAAAAAGAAATGATTCAGCTCATGGGCATGCTGCACGGGATATTCGTGCATGTTTCAGAAGAGCAAATCGTTCAAGCTCAGCATCAACTGGGCTTAAAAGGCTGTTATGTTGAACCGACTTCTGCCGTATGCTACGCTGCGTACCGTACATTGATAGAGACTCATCCCGATTTCAATGGTCTGACGGCGGTCGTACCGCTTTGTTCTACAGGATTGAAAACGCTTCACTAAGGATAACGGAGGACCTATGGCAGATAAGAATCAAGTAATAGTAACTGAAAAGATCGTTATCGGTATCAGCGCATGTTCGATGGGCTGCCCGGTACGCTACGATGGAAAAGGGACCGATTCGATTACGATTCTCGGCAGAGAAAAGACCGACTTCATCTGGGTTCCCGTATGCCCGGAATGTATGGCAGGCCTAGGAGTACCTCGCGAAAGCGTGCATCTGTCCGGAGGTGACGGGACAGCTGTCTGGTTAAAAGAGGCGACCGTAAAAAATCGGAAAGGAATCGAAGTCGTAGAAGCATTGAAACTTGGCTGTCATGCGTGTCTGGATACATTGAAACGAGCGAAGGTTTCTGCTTTCATCTATCGCGACGGGAGTCCTTCGTGCGGCGTCTATAGAACATCAATGCGCAGTCAGAAGCGGGGCAATCCACCAGGGGTGTTCGGCTCGTTATTACTTGAACAAGGATACTTTCTTATTCCCGCGGACGATTTGCAAAGTCCTATAAAATGGTGGGATTGGCGGCGAAGGCTCCTTGCCTTCCATTGGCTTTCTACCGTACGTATCGAGACCCTCGGCGATATACACGCAGTGTGGTACAAACTTAAGTTTCTATGCCAAGAGCTTGATAATGAATATGCCCGCAGGCTGGGACGTACGATTGCTTCGCTTGACAAGCGCCTCCCGGAAGGCTTTATCGAACAATTTCGAAAAGAACTATTACAGCTCTTGCGCAAGCCCTCGAATCTAAAACGAATCACCCAGAGTCTTTGGAAGAATTACGCCCATTACCGAAAAGCGACGGGAAAGAAGATTGACGAAATAAACTCACCGGAGTTTCAACGTAATGTCACGACCATAGCTAAAGAATTAGTAAAAATGGAACGTAGTGCTGTCGAAGATCAGATTTTATTCGGCACGAGCCCGGTAGTATATCGGGACGAACACCGTCTGCGGGCGCTGCGCGAAAAGAAAGAGGAGCAGGGGTAACCGGAAAGTCTTACTCAGTACGATAACGATCGACTCTGAGTTCTGCTGTCAATGCATGTGCGAGCATGCGTTCTATGCGGCACTGCCTGGCAGTCACCTGGCCTACTAGCTTGCTCGCCTGCTTCGTCATTTTCTGATAAGTAACCGTCTTGAGAAATTTCCCGACCCAGAGACCTCCCGTATAGCGTGCCGCTCGACCGGTCGGCAAGATATGGTTCGTGCCGATCGATTTATCCCCGTAGGCTACGGTGGTCTCTTCTCCGATAAAGAGCGAACCGTAATTTTTTACACGGTTGAAGTAATAATCAACGTCCCGTACGAGAAGTTCGAGATGCTCCGGTGCCCAGTCGTCCATAACCGATGCTGCTTCTTCTTTTGAAGATACACAAACGAGCGTACCGTATGCTTGCCAGGATTGGGATGCGATTTCTTTCGTCGGCAATATTGCCAGCTGGCGTTCTATTTCTGCCAGAATCTTTCGACCATGTTCTTCACTCATGCATACGACGATTTGCCCGCTGTTCGGGTCGTGTTCGGCTTGTCCGAGAATGTCGCATGCGACAAGTACGGGATCGGCAGCATCATCGGCGATGATGCCGATTTCAGTAGGACCTGCAAGTAAATCAATGCCGCATCTTCCGTATAACTGTCGTTTAGCCTCAGCCACATATTTGTTTCCTGCTCCGCAGAGGATGTCCACTGGTTTGATCTCATCCATTCCGAAGGCCATGAATGCAAATGCCTGAACGCCTCCTAGTATGAATATCCTGTCGGCTCCAGCACTCGACATAGCGTTGATTGTAGCTGGAAACCAGAGGCCTTTTTTCACCGGGGGGGTACATGCCACTATGTGCTCGACGCCGGCGACTTTGGCCGGAATAATGCTCATCTGAGCAGAGCCGAACATCGGATAGCGACCACCCGGGATATAGCTACCGACACTCGATACGGGAATGTGTTTGTGACCTAGGATGACGCCGGGCATCGTTTCGACTTCAAGGGGTGCCATGGTTGCTAATTGGGCTTTTGCAAACGAACGTACGTTGTTTTGGCAAAATTCAGTATCCGAACGCAGTTGTTCGTCACACATGCTTTTTGCTTCTTCGATTTCTTTTCCCGATAATTCAAAAGAAGGCGGATCCCATTGGTCCAGCTCGCGACTAAACTTTCGAACCGCATCCATCCCGTTTTTCTCGAGTTCGCTCAGCATGCGTGATACGACAGCCGAAGTTTGATCATCCTTTTCAAAGATTCTGTGTCCGCC
>JAAYDK010000087.1 GCA_012729295.1 Spirochaetales bacterium
ATCTGGTCCCGTTCTGGTCCGACCGATATAAATTGTACCGGTGCTCCGGTTAGTTCTGCTAACCGATTTACATATGCTTGGGCTCTTTGAGGTAAATCTTCCCACTTTCGGGCATGTTCGGTACTGCACATCCATCCGTCCCATTCTTCATAGACCGGAACGGCTTTTTCCTGATCGGCAGTATCGGGAAGGTCTGTTATCAGCGTGCCGTCGATCATATAACCGGTACAGATATTGATTTTCTCAAAAGAATCAAGAATATCGAGTTTGGTTACGGCAAGAGACGTGAAGCCGTTTATCCAGCATGAGTAAGCAGCTGCTACCGCATCAAACCAGCCACACCGGCGGGGTCTTCCGGTTGTTGCCCCGAATTCGGCCCCGATAGACCGTAGGCGTTCGCCCTGCTCGTCCAAGAGTTCGGTCGCAAACGGTCCTCCTCCGACCGACGAGGAATAGGCTTTCAATACACCGATGACTCTATCGATACGACGTGGTGATAAACCGGATCCGCTACATGCTCCCCCTGAAGTGGGATTGCTGCTGGTAGAATAGGGATAGATACCCCAATCGAGATCCCGCATGATTCCCAGCTGCCCTTCGAGAAGCACCTCTTTATTCGTCAGTACTGCCTGCTTTAAGATTGGAACGGTATCAACAATCCGATTACCGAATTTCTCACGCCAGGTAGAACACAAAGCGAGCAACTCATCGATATTCGTCTCAGGAAGACCGTAATAGGAAAGTTCGCGGTTCTTCTGCGGCAAGAGCATCTCAAGTCTGATTTTCAACCGGTCAGGATCAAGGATATCTGCAGATCTAATACCGCTGCGTGTTGCCTTGTCGCTATAACACGGACCTATTCCCCTTTTTGTAGTTCCGACCGCCCAATTCCCTTTTCTCGAAGCCTCTTCGGCCCCGTCGAGTAGGGTATGGAACGGTAGAATGAGATGAGCACGCCTGTCGACGAATAAATTACTGCAATCGACACCCGCTGAAGCTAATGAGCCGAGTTCTTTTTCCATGGTCGAGAAATTCACAACAGTCCCCGCACCGATAATGTTGATGGTGGAGGGATTGAAAATTCCCGAGGGGATGATGTGGAGCGCGAATTTACCCTTATCGTTGATGACGGTATGCCCTGCATTGTCCCCACCCTGGAACCGTATGACAACATCGGCTCTTTGCGCAAGATAGTCGACTATTCTTCCCTTTCCCTCGTCTCCCCACTGTGCTCCAACGATTGCAGTCACACTCATATAGTATTCCCCTTTAGCATTTTGCGCTCGCAATGCTCATGTTCGTCGATATCGATGGCATCCCACGGATACTTAATCCAAACATCAGGGATGTCCAAACCGGCAAAATAGCGGGTAATCTCAGGAGGAAACTGGTCATCTTTTTCCTTAAGCTTGTTATGGAGCACCAAAACAGCGATCTCCTCCGGTTCGTGGGAAAGTAGTTCCCGTACACAATAGCTCAAGGTTGCCCGGGTATCGTCAACCTCATCGATCAGCAATACTTTTTTCCCACGCAGATGCTGTTGCGCTTCATCAATCCATTGGATCTTTTGCGGATGGTCGAGGTGTGTCTGGTCTATTCCGTAGTAAGAAATCCCGACTGCGTAAATCGGTCGGTTGATATAGGTTTTTACAATTCTTGCAGGAATGAATCCGCCCGAGCCGATTGCAACGATTACATCCGGATTATAACCGGAAGCGACGAGACGATCTGCCAGCGTCCGAACCAATTTGTGGACTGTCGCATACCCGACATAATATTTATCATTCATGGGTAATCCTTGGATTTGCTATGCGGTTACGGGAACCATCTCTGCGATATACGGTAACGTTCGATATTTTTCGGCATAATCGAGTCCGTAGCCTACAACCCAAACGTCAGGAATCTGAAAACCGACATAATCAAGCTTTACGTCAACTTTACGGCGTTCGGGCTTATCAAGAAGAACAGCCGTACGCAAAGATGCTACCTTGCGTGTAAGGAAATTACGGCAAAGATAATCGAGCGTGTAGCCGCTGTCCAAGATATCTTCGACGATCATTACGTGCCGGCCTTCCATATTTTCTCTGGTATCCATAATCATTCTGACATTACCGGTAGTCTGGGATCCGCTTGCATAACTCGAAAGCGAAATAAAATCAACTACATGGGGAATTTCCAGTTTTCTGCATAAATCAGCCAAAAAGATGAAAGATCCTTTGAGCACACCTACTAAAATGAGCGTTCCCTGCATTCCTGCGTAGGTCTTGTTGATTTGCTGGGCAAGTTCCGATACTCGGCGCTGAATAGTATCCGCGTCAATCAGCACGCGCACTAGATCCTTGGTAAGCGGGGGCAATGCAATAGCGGTCATGCCGGCTCCTTGAATATGTTGATGAGATACGGTTATGGAATAACAGGAAACCGGATAGGGTGTCAAGTAATACTCGTCTTCTAGACCATAAAAATATCCGGTAACTGTTTTTATAAGATAATTTTAACTTTCATTGTATGAAAGAAAGTCAATTGCTTCTACTGCATTATCAAAAATTGAATTCATTCCAATCAATTCTGTAAATCTCGAGCGTTTAAACATGATTTCGACCGGTGGTTGTAATCCGCAGAATAAAAGAGTAATTTTTTTCGCTTTCATTTCCTTCCAAAGTTGTTCTAGCTCACCCATTGCGCTCTGATCGATTGAAGGTACTCCACGAATCGATAAGATAATTGTTTGAGCATCTTCAAGAGATCGCAGACGTTGCATCATCTGCTGCTGTGATCCAAAAAACAGCTGTCCCGAAACATACACCAGTTTGATGTTGGTATTTTCATCAGTCAGGTTTTTCCCTTTTTTGTGGTTTTTATCGACCTGTTCAACCGTAATCGTCAAGTATGTGCTGCGGATGACGAACAATAGCATCGAAAAAAACACTCCTATGACAATTGCAATCGTCAAATCGAATACGACGGTAGCTGCCATGGTAATAAAAAATTGAGCAATCGAGGATTTGTAACGAAGTGTAAAAATATTCCTAATTGAATGCCATTCGTTCATCCTCCACGCTGTCATGACCAGCACTCCGCCAAGCGCAGATAGCGGAATATTCGACATAGCCGGACCTAAAAGAAACATGGAGGCGATTAATCCGATCGAATGAATGATACTGGTTAGTCTGGTCTGTCCTCCAGATTTGATGGCGACGCTGGTTCTGGCGATTGCTGCAGTTGCAGGTACTCCGCCAAAAAAGGGGATGACTATGTTGCCGATGCCTTGTGCAAGCAACTCTCGGTCGGCTTGAAGGCGTTCGTTTTTCATCTTACCCGCCGAGGCTCCGCAGAGCAGGCTTTCGATCATTCCTAATGCGGCGATGCTGAAAGCAGGTACAAAGCTATTTCCGACAACCGACCACGAAAGATCAGAAAATGTCAATCTTGATGCAGGCAGCAGAGTCCTTGGAATGGAGCCGACTACCGCTACGTCTAACTTAAAAATGAGATTTATTACAAGAGCAACGATGATGGAGGCAAGAGAACTGGGGAATTTGGCATTCCATCGTTTTGGCCAGACCATCATTAACAATACGACAGAAATTCCGATAATAAGCGGTGTCCAATGTATCGAAAAACCAAGTTCGCCGTAGGAAGCGAAGCGTTGGATGATATTGTGTCCGTGTGAAACCGTACCGAACAGATTATCGATCTGTCCCAATGCGATAATGATGGCTATTCCGCTTGTAAAACCAGTGATAACAGCGCTCGGGATAATCGACACCAGCTTGCCGGCTTTCAATAGTGCAGCGATAACAAGAATGACTCCGCTGATCATCCCTGCTATGAAGACTCCTTCGATACCTTGCTTTGCAGATAGTGTCAACAAAATCGCAGTCATCGCTCCGGTCGGTCCGCTTATCTGATATGATGCGCCTCCCAATCCCCCGATAAGAATGCCGGCAATGATTGCGGTAATAAGACCAGCTGCTGCATCGGCACCCGAACTGACGCCGAACGCGAGTGCGAGAGGAAGGGCAACAGCGGTTACGGTTAGTCCGGCCAACAAATCCTGTGAGAGTTTTTTCCCGTCATATCGGTAAAACTCCCGCTTCAGATCACTGGGGAACTGCTTTATCATATCGAGAACTTCCTTTACCAATTAATAGAGAGGATGACACTGAAAACGATACATATGTATATCATCTTCAGGGTTTAAAAACAACTATCGAAAGCAGTACAATGATTGACTTGACGTAGAATCCCTGTGTACACTATAAGTCCGGTTACGCTTAGACTTCCTTCCATACCGTTCGGCCGGCTCTTAGCTCGAGCGGTAAAGTCGGCGATTGTCATAGGGAGGAAGTGTATGTTCGAGCAAGTCGATTATCGTAATCTTCAATTCAATCCATTTACCACAATCGGAGAAGATGCCTGTCTCATTACGGTTGGAGAAACTAAATCATGGAATACCATGACAGCTTCATGGGGCGCCATGGGATTTTTATGGGGCAAGCCGGTGTGCATCGTTTTCATCCGAGACAGCCGCTACACCTATCAGTTTATAGAATCGGCACAAGGATTCACTGTTTCTTTCTTTCCGGCCGAATGGAGAAGGGCCCTCGATTTTTGCGGTACTCACTCGGGACGCGATATCGATAAAGCGGCAAAGACAGGACTGGTTCCTGTTGCTCTCGATGGGCTGGACGAAAGTGAACGCATGACATTCGAACAGGCCAATATGGTATTTTCCTGTACGAAAGCAGCTCGATTACCATTCGAATCTTCCCAGTTTGTGATTCCATCGATTGAAGAACACTATCCGAATCGAGACTATCACAGAATGTATGTAGGATTTATCGATCAGGTTCTCGTACAAGAATCTTAAGTATCGTGGAGAATTGTTCGATGGATTTTACATTTAACAGTGCCCAGGCGCATGCTGCTTTGACATTGATGCTCACGATTCGGCTTTTTGAAAGTAAAATCGAATCGCTTTTTTCGTCACACATCATGCACGGCACCACACATCTTGCCATAGGGCAGGAGGCTGTGCATGCTGGAGTCTCCCCAGCTCTTGATCGAGAGGATTGGATCGTGACCACCCACCGTTGCCATGGTCATACATTGGCAAAAGGAGCTTCCCTAAAAGCTGCTTTCGCCGAATTCTTTGGGTATTCGGATGGTTTGGCGCATGGTCTGGGAGGATCAATGCACCTTGTCGACGTGGAGCATCACAATGCCGGTTCTTCAGCTGTGGTTGGTAGCGGAGTTCCGTTAGCTACCGGTATGGCCCTCCAGTTGAAACGGAAAAAAAGCAACCAGTTGGTAGTTGCTTTATTCGGAGACGGGGCAAGTAGCCGCGGAGCGGTACACGAATCAATGAATATTGCCAGTGTGATGAGCCTGCCCGTATTGTTCCTTTGCGAGCACAACATGTACGGCATGTCGGCGTGTGCGAAAGACATGGTTTCAGTCGAATACATATCTGATCGAGGCAATGCATACGCAATCGAAAGTACCGTTGTGGACGGCAATGATGTCGAACAGGTTTATAAGGCAGTTTCGGATGCGGCACACTATATCAGGTCGACCGGAAAACCGTATCTGCTCGAAACCCGAACCTATCGTTTTTCCGGGCATTCTAAAAGCGATAAGCGGGTTTACCGTACCCGTGAAGAAGAAGTAGCCTGGTTGAAACGCGATCCAATTGAAATGTTGAAGCAGAGGATGCTGCAGCGAACCTATATCGATGAAAAGGACTTTGAAAAGTTAGGGCAGAACATTCAGTGTGAGATCGACAATATTGTAGACGAGATGATCGACCATCCCCGGCAGCTGTCGATAGAAGAAGCTTTCTCCTATGTCTACTCATCGAAGGAACACGGTCAATTATGAAGAAGATTAGTTGTCGCGAAGCAATACGAGAGGCTCTTTTCGAGGAGATGGCCCGAGATCAGGATGTCGTGCTTATCGGTGAAGATCTCGGTTGTTATGGTGGATGCTTTCAGGTAACCGCAGGTCTGATCGAACGTTTCGGGACACACCAGGTTATCGAGACTCCAGTATCCGAGGAAGCAATTGTCGGGGTCGCAGTGGGAGCTGCCATGATGGGTATGCGTCCGATCGTAGAAATCATGTACGGTGATTTTTCTACCCTGGCAAGCGATCCGTTAATCAATCATGCAGCAAAAATGAGGTTTCTTTCGGCAGGCAAGCTTTCAGTACCATTGGTCTATAGAACACCGATGGGAAGCGGAACAGGGGCTGCCGCCCAGCATACGCAAAGTCTCGAATCTGTTTTTACCAACATTCCGGGATTAAAAATCGTATATCCTTCAACTCCCTATGATTTGAAGGGGTTACTCAAAAGTGCAGTCAGAGACCCCGATCCCGTATTGTTTTTCGAACATAAGCTCTACGGGGTCGAAGATTTGATTCCCGAAGAAGAATATCTTATTGAAATAGGCAAGGGCGACATCAAGCGCCAGGGAGCAGATGTAAGCATCATTACGTATGGTAAGACTGTCTTTACCGCTATGGAAGCAGCACGCTTGCTGGAAGCCGACGAAATCTCTGCAGAAGTACTTGATGTGCGTACGCTCAGACCGCTTGATACCGATTTGATTTTACAGTCCGTGTCCAAAACCGGCCGTGCGGTGGTCGTTCACGAAGCACCGACATTCGGAGGTTTCGCTGGAGAGATTGTTGCCACCATCGTAGGGGACCGTCGTGCATTTGGTGCATTAAAAGTCTCTGTAGAGCGTGTATGCGGTCTCGAAATGCCGACTCCGTTTAATAAGCATTTGGAATTAGCCTTGCAGCCTTCGGTGGAAAGAATTGTCGATACTGTGACGCATATGTTTACATCAAGCGTGTGAGAAGCAACGGATACCGGTAAACACCATCGCGATATCCATCTCATTACAAGCCTCGATTACTTGTTCGTCGCGAATCGAGCCGCCTGGTTGGATGACTGCGGTAACTTGCGAATCCTTCAGCATGTCGATGCTATCCCTAAAGGGAAAAAACGCATCGGAGGCAAGTACGCACTGACCTTTGTCTTTCGCTTTTGATAATGCAAGTCGAACCGCATCGACTCGGGAAACCTGTCCCGATCCGATGCCCAGCGTCACCTGTTCGTTGGCAATGACGATGGCGTTGGACCTGACATGTCTGACTACCTGCCAGGAGAAAATGAGCTGTGCAACTTCGTTTTCGGTAGGAGAACGCTGGGTAACCACCTGAAGCTGATCGGGTCCCACTACGGCATTATCGCGTTCCTGAAGAAGCAGATCGTTACCGATAAACCTTCCGACTATCGATTTTACCGGTGCCGGTAGTGTTCCCGTTTCGATTATCCTAAGATTCTTCTTTGTCTTAAAGATATCAAGAGCGGCCTGTTCGTATGCCGGGGCTGCAACGACCTCAAGAAACATGGAACTCAGGTAACGTGCAGTTTCAGCGTTACACATTCTGTTCATCGCTGCTATGCCACCGAACGCAGATAACTTATCTGCCTCCACGGCCTGCATTACCGCTTGTTCAACCGTATCGGCAGTAGCAACTCCGCACGGAATCGCATGCTTAACGACAACACAAGCGCAACTGGAAAATTCGCGTACGATATCTATGGTCTTTTGAGCATCGCTTAGATTATTAAATGAGAGGCGTTTTCCCTGCAAGACTCTGCAATCGAGTAGGGAGAACGGATCAACAGTACCAGGAGCCCGTAATGCTTGGTATACGGCAGCTTTCTGATGGGGATTCTCACCGTAGCGCAATAGAGCATCTGTATGCGAAACGCCCGGGCGGGAATCTTTATGTAATGTAAATGTATAGGAGATTTCTTCGGGGAACGAGAGTTTTTCCGATAGATAGTCTTGTATCAATGCGTCATACGATGCCGTATGCGCGAATGCTTTTGCTGCAAATTGCCTTCTTGTATGATAATCTATAGTTCCATTCGTGTTCAGTTGTTCGATTATCGTCCGATAGTCCTTCTTATCGGTTACTGTACAGACCCAGCCGACGTTTTTAGCAGCTGCACGGATCATCGTCGGACCACCGACATCGATCTGTTCGAGTGCTTCATCAAAAGAACACTCTTGTCGTGCAATGGTTTGGGCAAACGGATATAGGTTGCAGACCACAAGATCTATCCAATGAATATTATATTGAGAAGCTTCCTGAGCATCTCGGTCGCGTAGGGCGAGAATTCCGCCCATAATCATCGGATGCATGGTTTTTATACGCCCGCCCATCATTTCCGGCGATCCCGTGAATTGGTCGACCGGTATAGTCGTAATACCGTTTCGTGCCAATTCGCGGGCAGTATTACCCGTCGATATGATCTCAATGCCCATTTGATGAAGCGATACGGCTAATTCAACGATTCCCTGCTTATCGGACACCGACAATAGAGCTCTCTTTACGGTAATTGCACTAGTATTCATACCAATCATATGTATCACAATCTTTGTTGAGCAACTACCCTTATGAATACTTCTTTGATAACGATAATAGTCAAAAGAGTGATCTGTTCTTTGAATTGAGCTTGGACTCAGATCCACCAAAGGGCAAAGATATTTGCTACCATGAAACCAGTGTTATTGTATTGGTCTAATCCGAGATTGCTCCAGAAAGGAATGAGCAAGCCTGCTTCGAAACCAAGCTCGAAGCGCTGTTTCTTTCCAAATCGGACCGTTGCCGCACCTCCAACGTCTGCCCATAGAGTGTTGTTGATAGTTATCCCATCGTTGAAGTGATTAGCGGTGATGCCTACAAATCCATAGGATCCCCATCTGCCTTTTTCAACGATAATTTTTCTTCCGTCAATTCTCAGCATTCCCAATGCATAATAGTAGTTGCCTTCAATCTGTGCGCCCAATCCCTGTGACTGCCATACGCATTTCACAGCAACTGGCAAGCCCGGCGAGATTCCGGACAACCCTACAGCCCAATGACGGTCGGGGTTCTGGGCTACCAGACATCCCGAAAGTAAGCAAATCATCAGTATGGTGCATGTCAGTCGCTTCATGGCTTTTCGCTCCTTATAATACAATTATAATACAAACAGAATGTTCTATGGATACATATGTTTTATCGTTCAGGGTCCCCCTTTTATTTTTTCACATGAATGGATACAATGAACGCCGCAATAGCATTCAGACCTAGGAGTTGCAAACGATGGATATCGACATTCGGAACCTGCATCCGCTTGAGATTAGACTGCTCAGGCATGTCTCGCCAGACGAGCCGGTTACTGCCGACCGCTTAATCGAAGAACTTACGTATAAAGTAGGGCAGTGCAATCAGGCCTTCAGTTGGCTGACGGCAAAGGGCTTTTTAGAAGAAACGGGGAGAACAACCCACACTCTCTATGAATTGACCGATTTAGGTCGGGAGCAGCAGCGCTTGGGAACTCCGGCAGAAAGAATTCTTACATTTGTTCAGGAACAAGGTCCTGCGACGCTTCCCGAAATTGCTGAAAAACTACATCTAGAAAAGTCCGAAGTAGGTTCTGCATTCGGATTGTTATCGAAACAAGGCTCGTGTAAAATCGGCGAAGGCAATACCGTACAGATTGCGTCCGGCCAACTCCCTTGCGAAATCGTTGCCGGTAAGGCGCTGCTTACGCGCGCATCGGACGGTCCGATTCTGGAAACGGGATTGAGCGAGGAAGAGCGAACGTTTTTATCTAAGAACAGTAAAAAGCGGGGATCGTCGAACACTCCCTTTAGAGTCATCGAGCGTGAAGACGTTACATATTCGCTGAGCAAGGCTGGCTATGAAGCCAAACAGGCTCTCGAGAAAGCCCATATCACCGGGGAGGAACTCGGAGAAGTGACTCCGGCAATACTCGCTAGCGGTGTGTGGAAAACAAGCTCGTTCAGACCGTACAGTCTCAATGTTCCGCCTGCTCGGCTACTACCCGGAAGGAAAAACGCCTATGCCTCCTATCTTCAGTGGGTAAAGGATAAGCTCTGTGCGCTAGGATTCGAAGAATTCGACGGGCCGCTGGTAGAAACCGAGTTCTGGAACGGGGACGCGCTATTCATGCCGCAGTTCCATAGTGCCCGCGATATCCATGACGTCTACTACATTGAAAACCCATCGCATACGAAACATATTCAGGAACCGTATCTCAGCCAGGTTGCAAAAACCCACGAACATGGGTGGACGACCGGAAGCCGGGGATGGGGGTATTCGTTCGACCATGAATTTACTCGTCGTCAAGTCATGAGAAGTCAGGGGACGGTCTTATCAGCCAAGCAACTGCCCACTGCAAAGGTTCCGGGTAAGTATTTCGGAGTGGTCCGATGTTTCAGATACGATCAAGTGGACGCAACACATGGTGCTGATTTCTACCAAACCGAAGGAATTGTATTGGGAAAGGATGTAAATCTGCGTACGCTGCTCGGGTTGCTGAAAATGTTTGCAGAAGAAATTGCTGGAGCCGAAGAAGTAAAATATGTTCCAGGTTACTTCCCGTTCACCGAACCTTCGATCGAAGTACATATCAAACATCCTCAGCTGGGATGGTTCGAGTTGGGAGGGTCGGGTATATTCAGACCCGAAGTAACCAAGGCTTTGGGAATCGATGTTCCGGTCCTCGCCTGGGGACTCGGAATCGACCGGATGGCGCTCATGCACTTGGGCTTGAACGACTTAAGGGATCTTTTTACTCCCGATATCGAAAGCGTTCGAATGAGGAGGGGAAATTAAATGCCGAAAATTGAAGTCCAGCAGCGGTTCCTCTATCAATTATTGGGAGTTGAACTCTCCGACGAACAATTGGAACGGATGTTCCCCGTTGCAAAAGCGGAACTCGATGCTCACGATTTTGAAAATGAAATACTTAAGATCGAGCTGAACGATACGAATAGGCCTGATTTGTGGTCTGCAGCGGGAATCGCGAGACAGCTGAATACCTACCGTAATAAAAAGATACCGTATTATGATTTTTTCTCAACAGCCGAAGAATCGCTCGATAGCGGTGAACGACGGCTGATCGTTCACGAGTCGGCGAATCTGGTACGGCCGTATTCGATTGGATTTGCCGTTACCGGGAAAAAGGTTGATGAGACGATATTGCTGAACCTCATTCAGTCCCAGGAAAAAATCTGCAACAACTATGGTCGAAAGCGCAAGACAATAGCGTTGGGCGTGTATCGAAGCGATTTGATTGCGTATCCGGTACATTTTGAAGGTGCCGATCCGGATACTGCACATTTTGTTCCTCTGCACATGAATGAAGATTTAACGTTACGAGAAATCTGCGCTAAGCATCCGAAGGGTCTGGAGTTCGGCCACATCGTGGCAGACAAGCCGGTTTTCCCATTTTTATATGATGACAACAAAGATGTCCTAAGCTTTCCGCCGGTCATTAACAGCGCGAGAATCGGAGCGGTCGAAGTGGGTGATGAGAACCTTTTCTTCGAATTGTCGGGGACCGAACTCGATACATTGCTGCTAAGCGCATCGATTCTTGCATGCGATTGTGCCGACATGGGGTTCAAAATCTTACCGGTACGCTGCCAATTTTCGCAAGAGACGCCCTTCGGAACGGAAATTACCGTCCCTTATTACTTTCAGAAGCCTATCGGTTGTTCATTGCAGTTTGTCAGGGGCATGCTCGGTGTAGATCTGTCCGATGAGGAAATTATTGATTCATTGGCAAATATGGGGGTGTATTCGATTATCGACGATGACATGGTATATGTCACCGTCCCAGAATACCGCAACGATTTTCTCCATCCGGTCGATATCGTTGAAGACGTGATGATCGGATACGGACTCGATAGATTCTCGCCGACGATGCCTGATGATTCGACGGTTGGAAGAATCACCGAAGTCGAAGCTTTTGCAAGAAAAGTAAAAGATGTAATGGTCGGTTTGGGATTTCAGGAGATGATCTACAATTACCTCGGATCAAAACGCGAATACATCGATAATATGCATGTAGACGGATCTGGCTATATAAAGATATCAAATCCGATGAGTGAAAATTACGAGTACGTCAGACCTTCGATTATCCCTTCGCTTCTGGAATCAGAAAGTGTTTCGGGACATGCAGTGTATCCGCACCAGATTTTCGAGGTCGGCAAGGTGGCCTTCCTTGACGATTCAGACGATTCCGGAACAGTCACGAAAAATTATCTTGGATTTTTAGCATCGGCTAGCGAGATGGGCTTCAATCAGCTCAACAGCTTGGTTTCGACCTTGTGTTATTATATCGGTAAAGAATATTCGGTTGAAGAACGTATCGATCCAAGATTCATCGAGGGGCGCAGCGGGACGTTGTTGTACAAAGGAACGCGAGTCGGAGTATTTGGAGAAATCCATCCATCCGTGTTGGAAAGCTGGGGATGTTCGATGCCCACAATCGCTTGTGAGATTGATCTAGATTTGTTGTTGGCTCAGTAAGCTCTTAAGGTATAATCCATGTGGAAACGACGGCAGCCCTTTGAATCGGCTGCCCGTTTTCCGTATGGGAAAATACCGGCAGCGAAATCGTTCTTGAAGATTCAGGAATCAGATTGCGACTGTAAAAGAAATCCAGACGTTCCTCAATCAGCAGTTCGTTGAAGATTACCGAAAGGGTTGTTCCCGGCTCTTGTTCAGGACTGTGCCTGCTTACGTCATAGTTGTCGATAAACGATGAGAATTCCAAAAGAAAGCTTAGTGGCCAGTCGAATTCGCTTCGGTAGGAATCATCAATCTTCCAATCTACATGGGACGGTTCTCCTGCAGATAAAGCGATAATCGCCTGCTCGCCATGCAGCTCGTTGATAACCGACTGAAGGCTTTGCATGCGTTCGTCGCGATAGTCCTGTACTGTTTTAGACCATTGATCGATCGATAACTGGTTTTCTAACAGCAATTGTACAATAGAGTATTCCTGCTCTAAATCTGCAACAGCGAATTGGATCAAAGATTCCAAGGCAGGTTCGAGGGTAAGACTGTGTTTGTCTATCGATGCAATCGGCAGACAGGTAAGTACGACGCTAGTACCGAAGGCTACTCCCTGCGACCCGGATTCTAATAATCGATCGATGAGATCTTGTGATACTCCGGTTATCGTGACAATGTGCGCACCCGACTGCTGAATAAGCGGTTCTGTCTGGTCGATAATCAGCGACATGTCTTCTGCTTCCAAATGACTGGCATTGATAAGCATTGCTGTGATGGAAACCGGACCTTTTTCTGCTATCGGTACGGCTGATCCTTTATTAAAAATGTACGGGAACTCGAGAGCTTCTTTTGCGGGAACGTTAGATTCTGCAACTGTTTCCATCTCAGTTGTTTCAATAACAAACGGTTCTGGCTCGGTGACCGACTCGGTCTCGAGTGTGCTCTCGGCAATCGTTTCGACTGATATCGGTTCTTGAATGGTCTTTTCAGTGTCTTGTGTTGCTATTGTTTGTTTTGATACGGTTGCCGTTACGCTTGTTGGTATAGTAGAGCGCGTAGGCGGGATACGAAGACTCGCGTCGTAGTACGTATATGATTTACACGAACCGAAAAAGAGCGTAAGGATAAAAATTACCAGAATTAGCCAATATTTACGCATACTATTCACTTTGAAATTTGAGCAAGTTCGGCAGCGATTTCTTCACCGTGCGTGGCTGGCGATACCTTGGGCCACACTTTTATCAGTGTACCATCGGGACCGAATAAAAATGTACTGCGTATCACTCCGACAGTTGTTTTACCATAGCTTGTTTTTTCGCCCCACGCTCCAAGCTGAGTGATGACGGTTTTTTCCTCGTCAGAAGCAAGAGTGAAATTAAGATGATATTTCTCTTTAAATTTTTTATGTGATGTAGGCGAATCGGGACTAATTCCTATAATGACCGCCTTAAAAGCGGTAATCGCTGAGGATTGATCTCGGAACGAGCAGGCTTCTGCAGTACATCCAGGCGTATCGTCCTTCGGATAGACATAGAGAACAACATACGAACCGGCATAATCGGTCAACCGTAGTACGGATCCGTTTTCGTCCAGCAACGCAGTATCGGGAATTTTTGATCCAGTAGCGAGCATAGAAGCCTCCTTTTTATGATTCGTCAAAAAGCGATAGGAATTTAGAACGGGCTTCCTCTTGTGTTTTAGCATCCGAGTGGGCATCCCCTTCCCGCATGACAAAGAAATCACAAAAATTAGCAAGATCTTTATAGATAACCGGCTCGTCAATGTCTTCCTTGCATTCATGATAGGCGTTTTTATCGTAGAAACGACAATTTAAGCATACCTTTAGCGGCCGGGTGCATAAGGGGCAGACAGAGGCGTTGCCGATAATCATGTCCGACGGTATCTTCGCACCGCAAAAATGACAACTTCTCATGGCTGATAGTGTACCAATCGGTTTAATTTCGAGCAAGTATAATCGTTATCGCCTAGCTGAACTACATATTTATAGTAATAGAAGCAAAGATTCTTACGCTTTGAATACAAGACGCTTGCCGTACGACTCTATTTCTTGCTTCTCGTATGATTTTTTGATTATCGGAAGGCGAAGGCCGTCCTGTACAAATCGCGGAATTACATGGATATGCAGATGGGGGACCTCTTGTCCTGCTGCAGGACCGTTATTGATGAGAATATTGGTCGCATCCGCCTGAAGTACATCACGCAAACGCGCGTCTACTTTCCTTGCCACCTCCATCAAATGAGCAAATATTGATGCAGGGCAATCAGCTACCGTCGGCCAGCACTCGCGCGGGATTACCAGTGCATGACCTTTATTCATCGGTGCGATATCGAGAATAACGACGCAGAGGTCGTCCTCATAAATTTTTACGGACGGAATTTCTCCCGCAATGATTCTACTGAAAATACTTGCCATAGCGCTACTCCATAACGGTATTGTAGCAATTTTTTTCCTAATCTGCTATCGAAGCTCATATATTTCTCACAATCATATAGTTGGTATAGGATTGAATAAATTATAAGAATATACTAAAATCCGTCAGTCACGCAGTTGCATGCGTGGCATACGGTCCTTCCTAAGTGTTTTCCTGACAGGTATTATGCTTGCAGTCGCTTGAGGGGAGGTCGCTGGATACACAGTAATTGGGACCGGCGGCGCAAATATCCTGTGCGCTGACGGTTATGGCATAATACAAAGAGGAATCATCATGTCTGAAATGAGCAAGATGAGGAACATCGGAATCAGCGCGCATATCGATTCGGGGAAAACAACCCTTTCCGAGCGTATCCTCTATTATTGCAACAGAATACATCAAATCCATGAAGTGCGGGGCAAAGACGGAGTCGGTGCGACCATGGATTCGATGGAATTGGAGCGCGAGCGGGGAATTACCATCGCCTCGGCAGCTACTCACGTAACGTGGAAAGGATACGATATCAATGTAATCGATACTCCGGGACACGTTGATTTTACGATTGAGGTAGAGCGTTCGCTACGCGTGCTCGACGGTGCGATCATGGTACTGTGTTCGGTTGCAGGCGTTCAATCGCAGTCGATTACGGTAGACCGCCAGATGAAACGTTATCGCGTTCCGAGAATTGCCTTCGTGAACAAGTGCGACCGCACCGGAGCAAATCCATACCGAGTGAAAAACCAATTAATCGAAAAGCTCGGACTGAATGCCGTATTACTCCAGATTCCGATCGGTCTTGAAGATCGTCTGGAGGGGGTTGTGGATTTAGTAGGGATGAAAGCCTTGTACTTCGATGGTCCTAAAGGCGATGTCGTACGTCAAGAGGCAATACCTGAAGAACTGCTCGACGAAGCGTTGCAAAAGCGCGAGGAATTACTTGATTCGGTATCCATGCTCTCCGATGAATTAATGGAAGCAATGCTTGAAGAGAACGTCACCGAAGAACTGTTGCGTTCGGCAATCAGGAAAGCTACCATTTCTCTTCAAATGGTTCCGGTCATGATGGGCTCGGCTTATAGAAACAAGGGTATTCAATCACTGCTGGACGGTGTGGCGGCATACTTACCGGATCCGACCGAGGTCACCAATACCGCTCTTGATCTGGATAAAGACGAAGCACCTGTTATTCTTCAGTCCAATCCCGACATGCCGCAGGTCATCCTCGGATTCAAACTCGAAGACGGACAATACGGGCAATTGACCTACATCAGAATTTACCAGGGCAAACTGAAAAAAGGCGACGAGCTGATAAATACACGCAGTAAGAAAAAGTTCAAAGTCGGTCGGTTGGTACGCATGCACAGTTCGTCGATGGAAGATATTAGCGAAGCCGGTTGTGGTGATATCGCAGCGCTATTCGGTATTGAATGTGCTTCTGGCGACACATTCTGTCATCCAAGCCTCAATTATTCCTTGACGTCCATGTATATCCCCAAACCGGTTATCAGTTTGGCAATTGTTCCTGCTGATAAAAAATCATCGGATAATATGGGGAAAGCACTCAACCGATTCAGCAAAGAAGACCCGACGTTTAATTCATTTGTCGATTCCGAATCGAACCAGACGATCATACAGGGGATGGGGGAATTGCACCTTGAGGTCTATGTCGAACGGATGAGACGGGAATACAAAGCAGAGGTAACAACGGGCAGGCCTGAAGTTGCCTATCGCGAAGCTGTAAGTCAGCGTGCCGAATTTAATTATACTCACAAGAAACAGACCGGCGGATCGGGGCAGTATGCACGGGTTGCAGGATACATCGAACCGATTGAAGAAGGACCGGAAGCCAAAGATTACGAGTTTGTCGATCAAATCAAGGGCGGTACGATTCCCAATGAGTTTATTCCTTCTTGTGATAAAGGCTTTCAGACTGCTATCAAGAAGGGTAGTCAGCTGGGTTTCCCCGTAGTAGGAATTCGTTGTGCAATCAACGACGGAGCATTCCACCCGGTCGACTCTTCGGATCAGGCGTTTCAAACTGCTGCACTCGGTGCTTTCAGAGAGGCGTACGAACAGGCAAAGCCGATTATTCTTGAACCGATTATGAAAGTAAGCGTTTCGAGTCCGGCAGAATTCCAGGGGAATATCTTCGGAAGCATTAATCAACGTAGAGGAATCATCGTCAGTTCTACAGAGGATTCAAACGGTTGCGTTGTGGAAGCAGAAGTTCCATTATCGGAAATGTTCGGGTATTCCACAGTGCTTCGGTCACTTACACAAGGAAAAGCCGAATTCACCATGGAATTAGCCAAATACGGGAAGGTCCCTGCAAGTATCGGAGAAGAACTGAAAAAAGCCTATCAGGAAAAACGGAAGAAAGAGCAAGGGCGATAACAGTTATTCAAGGTAAAAAGCGGGCGTGTTGTCGTATGCAACCGCCCTTTTTTGTTTTTATTGTAAGTTGGTGTCCCGCTCGAGAAAATCATGGTATACTTATTCAAGAGCCACATCGCGGAGGTTTCAAAGTATGGAAATACAAGAATTGAATGCGTTAAGCCCCTTAAGGGCGTTCGATCAGTCATTGAACGGAGGTCTCGGAAAGGGGAATTTGGGAGTGTTGATATCACGTCATGGGATAGGAAAAACCGCCTGTCTCGTACACCTTTCTACAGACAAGCTGTTTCGTAACGAGCATGTCATCCATGTTTCGTTCTCTGGAAACGTAGAGCATGTCATAAATTGGTATAAGGAAGTCTTTCGACAAATTTCCGAAGGAAGATCACTAGCGGATGCCGCATCGGTTTATAACAATCTGCTGGCCAACCGCGTGGTGATGAATTTCAGCCAGGAAAACGTTCCGGTTGAGAAAGTACTTTCCAGTCTCGAAACACTAATTCGCCAAGGATCTTTCGAAGCTGATGCCGTTATGTTCGACGGATACAAGCTTACTGTCGCTTCTGAAGATGATGTGAGGAAAATCAAGCAATTTGCTCTCGATATGCGCCTAGAGGTCTGGTTTTCTGTTTCTCCCGTTCGCCCCGATGTGGTATTCGATGATAACGGGGTGCCCAATACGATTTTTAAATACAAAGATCTTATCGATGTTCTCATCGGATTGAAGTATAACGAATCGATGGATAAGGTTATTATGACACTTGTGAAGAATCATTCAAAAACCGATCCCTCTCCGATGAGAGTCTCGTTGGATCCGAAAACGATGTTGATTTCCGAGTAAACAGGTTCTAGATAGATTTGCACCGTTCAGGCCGACAGTATTACAGGCCTATGCTATTATTTGCAGCTTTTGAAGGAGGTCCATCTTGAAAATTGTAGTATTCAACATCGGCTGGATGAATGAGTATCTCGGACAGAATTCTGCCGACCAGGTCGTGTATAAAGGAATCCAGGGTCAGAGCAAGTTGGCAGGGTATGAGCAGTTTAATTTTCTTGAATCGGGTGGCAACGTATGTGGTTTTGTCGAACCGCCGTCGCAAGCTTTTGGCAAAGGTGCCGCCACCACTGATAAACAGATTGACTTGCAAAAGATCGATAGCGCCGCAGTCGACTCGGTTGACGATGTACTCGTCGTATGGTCGGCACCCAATATTGCAGCGAAGGGACGTGTAGTAGTCGGTTGGTACGAACATGCAACTGTCTATCGTTCGTTCCAATTTGGAAACGAACCCTATGGATACTATGTTCGGGCGAAAGCTTCCGACGCGTTCCTTCTTCATGCGGATGAAAGATTTTTTCTCATCCCTCAGGGAAAAGGATGGGCGGGACAGACGAACGTGTGGTTCATGGACAACACGGACAATCCCGGTCTCGATACTTTTAAAGAGCAACTGACTGCTTATATCGAAACCTGCAAGGATAAACGTGCGCACGGGGTCTCGCTTTCCATTACCGCTCCCGTAGAGGCAAAGCCTGCTCAGGCATCGGTAGATCGCAAGCGTGCAGCATTCCATACGAATGCAGCAGTAGCTGATAAAGCTCTGTCGGTGGTAATGGATAAGTTCAGAAATCAAGGGTATGTGGTTGTTCAGACCGAACCTGATTTCCTCGGATGGGAACTGGAAGCCGTAAAGGATCAAGAAAAGCTTTGTATCGGGGTAAAAGGGGTCGCCGGTGACGACGTGATGGTTGAATTATCGCCGTATGAATACAAGAATCTGCTCGACAAGCGCAGAGATTATCGATTGGTAATCGTATCGGGTTGCCTGTCGGAGGAGCAGCGTGTTCAGATTTTCTCCTATCATCCAGCGATTTACCGCTGGGATTCGGATGAGGGAAAAATATTGAGAATTGAGGAAAAGAAAGCCGCTCGCTGTTTTGCCCGCTAAAGCCAGCGGTCGGGACTTTGTTCTTCCGGTTCTTGTCGATGCTTCAGCAGTACGACTACTTGTGCCATGATTGCCAGACCCTTGCCTAATTCGCCGAGCAGTCCATCTGCTGTTTTTGCCTTTACCGAAACATGCTCAAATGGAATCGAGCAAGCTTCTGATATCGAAATGCGTATAGCGCTCACATAACCTTGCAACTTCGGCTGTTCGAGAATAACCGTACAGTCTATATGTTCAATCGTATAGTCTTTAATCAGTTCAAGTGTACGTTCCAGCAGTTCAAGGCTGGAAATATCCTTCCAGCGCTGCTCGGTTGAGGGAAAATGAGTCCCGATATCGCCGTGTGCCGCAGCTCCCAATAAGGCGTCGATAAGCGCATGAATCAGCGCATCTCCGTCCGAATGACCAATTTCACCCAACTCGTGGGGAATCAATACGCCTCCGATAACAAGCGGTCTAGCGGGCCCGAGCCGATGGATATCCCATCCTGTACCAATATTCATGATCAAGTTTCCCTATGCCTTACGACGGTGACTTCCATATCCGAGGGCGTCGTTATCTTTCTATTTTCAATCACACCTTCAACCGTACCTACCATACCTCCATAATCGGAAAATATTTCAGTATCGTCTACATATGCTTTTTGTGTGTTGATAATCGCATGACGGTGGGCTTCAAGGATTTTAGGGTATGAAAATATTTGAGGAGTCTGTACTGTTACGATATTGTTCCGTTCAAGATGCTCCGAAAGGCACTGGTGTTCGTCAATTCGTTTCAGTGCGTCGTGAACAACTAAAACCGGGACCGCACCGCCGAAGACGGTAGCAGTTGCAAGCGTATTGATGATCAGCGACGAAGTCAGCCATGGTCTAGCCCCGTCATGGATAGCAACATACGATACCTGCAGTGCCGATGACTCAAGTAATTCAAGAGCCTTTAATACCGATTCTTGGCGCGATTGACCGCCTTCCACCAAATAAATCGGAATTTTAGATGCGAACATCAGGTTGTCGAGCGCGACTTCGGTTTCGTCGTGCAGACCAATCGGATGAGTAACGAAAATCGCCTGAAGGCCCGGAACCGACAGAAACGGTTCTACTGCGTGGTACAGCACCGTACGGTCGTCGAGCAGGATGAATTCCTTCTTCCTTCTCAAATGATTCGGCGATGTCTGAAATCGTTCGCTTGAGCCAGCGGCTGTGATGATAGCCGCATGCGACGGGAAAGCCACTATGCCTCCCGTTTACTGGGACTGTTCTCCAGTCTGCTGAAAATGAGAGCTTCAAGATCCTCGCGAGGTTTATCGAGCGATAATGAAGTTTCATCTATCAATATGCGCAGCGCGCTGTCATATAATTTCCGTTCCTGCACGGGAAGTTCCTTGATTTTGCTACGATGGTACAGAATCTGTACAACCTTTGCAATCGATGCAATCGTTCCCTGCTTCAGTAGATCCACATTCATCTGATAACGTGCTTTCCAATCGACCGGTACGGGTTCGAGCCTATTGGAAATACCGTCGATTGCCTTGAGAGCTTCGGATGGTTCTACAATAGCTCTGATTCCCAGTTCTTCGGCTTTATCAACCGGAACCATCACAGTCATGTCAGAGATGTCGAGGAATATTTCATAGTACATGACAGTGTGGCCTCGAAGGGTTCTCTCTTCGATTTTTCTTACGACACCCACTCCTTGCAACGGGTATACAACATGCTCGCCAAGAGAGAAATCAATCGATTTTTCAGAAGAATTCATATGACTATTATATCGCAAAAACGGGTTAACAACAAGTGTGGCCTAAACAAGAAATTTGAGCTATATTTTATCAATGAATAATAAAATACGTTTTGGCGGAGTGCTGCTTCATCCTACAAGTCTGCCGGCAAAACACGGCATAGGGGATCTTGGGAGTACTGCAATACATTTCATTGATTTTCTCGAGCGTTCGAGATTCGGACTGTGGCAGATTCTACCATTAGGTCCGGTTGGTTTCGGCAATTCTCCCTATGCAAGCCGAAGCTCTTTTGCCGGTAACGAACTGCTCATCGATCTAGACGATTTAGCAGCCGAGGGCTATCTGGATCTTGCGGATGTACTCGAGCATCCAGAATTTTCTCAAGATAGGGTCGATTTTACCGAGGTTTCGGATTATAAGAAGCCGTTGCTACATAAAGCCGCCAGGTTCTTTATCGAACAAGAGCAAAGTAATGAAAAACAACAGGCATATCGCACATTCTGTTCACATCAAAAATCCTGGCTTGATGACTATGCGCTCTATGCAGCGCTGTGCGATTACTATCAGGATAGCCGCTGGTTTAAAACTTGGGATCCGCTATTGACAAAGCGGGATGGAAAAGCCCTCAAAGACTGGAGTAAACGTTTATCTATAGAGATAGAAGAGTACAAAGTCCTTCAATACTTTTTCGATATACAATGGAATGCTCTTCATGCCTATGCGACAGAACGCCATATTTCGATTATCGGGGATATCCCGATTTTTGTCGCACACGATAGCGTCGATGCGTGGTGCAACCGAACCTATTTGAAAATGGACGACCAGGGAAATGCTCTTGCAATTTCTGGTGTTCCGCCAGATGCCTATAGTGCGACAGGGCAATTATGGGGCAATCCCGTATACGACTGGCAGGCTCTTGAAAAAGATGGGTTCTCTTGGTGGGTCAAGCGCATCCGGCGTGCCTTAGAGTTAACCGACATTGTCCGTATCGACCATTTTAGGGGTTTTGAAGCCTATTGGGAGGTGCCTGCCGGTCAAAAGACTGCAGAGTACGGTTCATGGGTGGCCGCTCCCGGACAAAAATTGTTCGATGTATTGCGTCAAGAACTTGGAACGCTACCGGTTTTCGCCGAAGACCTGGGAGTAATAACCGAGCAGGTAGAACAGCTGAGGGACGTCAATGGATTTCCGGGTATGAAGGTCGCACAGTTTGGATTCTCTGTCGGTGAAGACGGATTTCTGGACGCAGGCAGCGTTTATCTTCCTCATCATTACCAATATCAGGAAACAGCCTATACCGGCACTCATGACAACGATACTACAAGAGGCTGGTATGCATCCCTCGACGAACAGACCAAGGATATGGTTCGCAGATATCTTGCTTGTTCCGATGATGCAGTCGTCTGGCATATGGTGCGGGCAGTATTAGCCTCTCATGCCAAGTATGCCGTCATCCCCATGCAGGATCTGTTAAACCTGGGAAGCGAGGCGCGCATGAACCTTCCCGGGACTTGCGGTGACCATAACTGGTCTTGGCGGGTAAAAAAGGATCTGCTATCCGATTCGCTGGCCGACGCAAATGCGGTGATGTTGCGTTTATTCGCGAGAGCTTCGGTGTAATTATAGATTCTCCGATACTACCTTTAGATGTTTCAACGGATGGATGTCGAGCAGATTGGCATACCATCCTTCAACACGTTCGGTAACGACAAAGTTACTTGATAATCCATGGTATAGCGGAATGACGATTCCCTGATCGATCAGATATTGTTCTGCTTTTTGGAAATAAGAAGAGCGCAAGGATTCGGTATCTGCAGCTAGCGCAGCAAAGAGCAGCTCGTCATATGTCTGATCACTGAAGTTGCTCAGGTTGTACGGATTATCACTCAACCACATATGTAAGAATGCATAGGGACTTTCAAAATCTCCTATCCACGTGATGCCTGCAAATTGATACGGAGAGGTGTTGGGGGAAGAAGCATATATTCCTAGTGGAACCACATCCAGTACGACGGTGATACCGAACAGCGTACTCCAGCGTTCTGCGATGGAATGTGTAATCTCCTCGATTTGGGCACCGCGGTGGATCGCAATATTCAAAACAGGTAATCCAGCACTAACATCCG
>JAAYDK010000088.1 GCA_012729295.1 Spirochaetales bacterium
CTGGCAGGCCAATTGATTGTAGGTGTTGCCGAATCGGACTTCCGGGTGGCCATCCCAGAGGACGATTACCGCAAAAAATATTCACAAATCATGAGGATGCTCGTTGAACACGATCTGCGATTGGACAACATCGGCAGGCAGATAGCCACGTTGGAGGATGTATTCATGCATCACATAAAGGAGCAAAAGCATGCATAGCCGAATAGGCATTCTACTGGCGAAGTAAGTGATCGAAAGCTTCCGTATCCACCGATTTTTAATTTGGACGATCATCTGTGGTTTTTTCGGCATCCTCTCGCCGCTCTCGGCGTATTACATGCCGGACATTCTAGCATTGATCGGGTCAACACAGAATGTCGTGCTCACCATGAGCGCGGTCACCTATCGCGACGCTGTCGATCAGTACGTGAAAAACTTCACGCAGCTCGGTTCGATCCTCATGATATTCCTTACAATGGGTAGCGTTGCCGGAGAAAAAGCCGACGGTTCGCTGCAATTTCTGGTGGTCAGACCGATAACATGCCGATTGATTCTCTGCTCGAAGATGCTTGCAATGGTGTTCATGACAGGTTCGGGCATCGGTGTCGCAATGATCTTCAGCAGTCTCTATGCTCGTTATCTTTTCCCTGGATTTCCTTTGATTAAGTTCGTGCAATCGAACCTCTTGCTCATGCTGTATCTTGTGGTAATCGGAGTGATGACGATAAGTGTTTCCGCAATGGTCAAAAAACCCGTTGTTGCCGGTCTCTGCTCATTGGGTCTGTGGCTGCTTTTCAGCATGTTTGGATCGCTTGGAGGATCTGGCGAATATTCGTTCACCCGGTTGGGGACAGAGATGATTCGTATCACGGAAGGGTACTCAATGTCACTGAAACCATTCGTGTCTTCACTCGTGATACTGATCGGAACTAGCGAGGGAGCCCTTCAAATATTCAAACGATGGGAACCTTCTCAATAGGTTCCTGATTGAAACGCTGTATGGGTTGACTTGCATGCGATGCAGATGCTGTACGGAGAAAGTGTAGGAATTAAAGGAAGCGAATCAAAGACCAATGATTGGTATTCAACTTCATGATCGAGCAAAGCTCGTAAAAAGGAGAATCATTTATGGAACACGTGGTATATCTCGATGCAAAGGCAAAGGAATTGGGCAAGCTGAGAAACGGCGAGAAATGCATGATCATCAGGGGTGCGACTGGAAGAAAGTTTCCCTACGGACGGGTTTTTGTCGGAGAAACCTTGTGGTTCATCGAGAACAGCGGTGATGGAATGGTCCGTGGCAAAGCCGTTGTGAAGAATGTTCTCAATTCGGAGAAATTGGGAGATTCGGAGGCCTTGAGGCTCATTTCGGGCTATCAATCAAAACTCTGTCTTACACCTAATCAGATTAAGCGATGGAGCGGCAAACGGTATCTCGTGTTTATCGAAGTGGAAAAATACTTGGAAGTTGCGCCCTTCCGAATCGATCGGAGTTCCTTCGGCAATATGGACGACTGGCTGCCTGTCGAAGTTATCGGGGACATTGTAAAACCGCCTCAATGATGCTTCAAGAGGTGAGAGGTGGAACAATCGTTTTCCCAACATCCCTCATCACAGTCAGTGGTGTGCGGTTCTATGATGAGGGTGCCTTTCAAGTCATAAAACGCCTTTGTCGATAAGGCATCAGAGGATTTAAAATAATTTTTTGACTAAGAGCCTGCAATGTCAGCTTATTCCCGATGAATTGGAAGTTTTGGATCGGATAGGGTAATTCAGAGTTTTGGAACAAGGCATGAAAATGGAATATATTACAAGATCAAATGGCCATCGGATGTGGTGGGTTATCATCTTCTTTTTATTGTTAGGTGTGCTGATCGTATTGTTGTCCGGCAGTATGCAAATAAAGCGACAACTCAACCCGGAGGCTACGCTTGATCAGTTCAAGGCACATATGGATGAGGTGATACCGAACCTGA
>JAAYDK010000089.1 GCA_012729295.1 Spirochaetales bacterium
ACGATGGTGGCAGCACGATGAATCTCAGACTTGGCGGCAGGTTGGTTCCGGCGCGAGAGCCAGACAAAGATGTCCGGGTCGGCCATCTTCTGGATGATGGCTGCGATTTTGGCGAGCTCCGCATCAGCCGCAGCGGCCGACATTCGCATGGGAAGCTTCTTTTCGAGCTCCATGCGCTTAACGAGATTGGTTGAGACACCGGCTAGACCGATGAGCCTGTCGACCGCGAGGGGCGGGCAGGTCGACATGCGCAGCGTCGGGAGTATTTCCGGATGCTTCCGCATAGTCGCGGGCAGGATGTCCGTGAGGTTGCCCGTGGAGTGCAGAGCAGCCTCTACGTCTTTCGTGGTCTGGATACGAGTCTCACGGAAGGCCTTCGGTGCGAAGTTCATGAACCAGTCGTTGTACATGTCGACTGATTGCGCTATGTCGGCCTTCCATTTGTCCGGTTTGTCTCGATTTACTGCCATGCGCTATGTGATCTCCCTTGTCCCGCTAACGCCTGCATAACCGGGAGTGGCCCGACAGGGACACGATCCGGTTCATGCGGTTGTTAGGTCCTATTTGAATTCAGAGTACATTATCATCGGTTTACCCCAAGAGTATTCCTTTACGTTTGGCGGTTCGATTTTGAAAGACTTATTGAGCCATTCCCAGAACGACTTAGCCTCGTTGTAAACTGCGTCGATACGTATTTCGTGTCCTCCCACGGCAAGCTGATACTTGCACAGATACTTACCTTCAAAAGTATCATAGACGATACCCGGTAAACTGAAGTTTTGCGTCGGCTGGTTTGAAAGCAAGACATAGTTCCGGTCCTCGTGAATCCAAGAAATCGCGCCGAGAATCGGATAGCTTATGGCATCACTTTTCAGCAGGTCCCCTCGCATATGTTGCAAGTAATTGCGGCATTGGGTGACGGGCTTGATTGCTCTTGTTAATGCCTTAAGCTCAGGTCGGTCCTTCCTAATAGGTGTCAGAGCCGAAATGATCTGATGGAAGCGATGGAAATAATCTATGAGTCCGAGAGCAGAGATATAGATCTTGGTCACTATTGCGGGATTTTCGTCGACCAGTTCGGCGTTCGTTGCTTGAAGCGTCCCTTCCTCAAACTCAGCATAAAGGTGGTCAAGAATCAAAAGACACTTTTTGGCCGTATCATATAGCACAATGAATTTCTCGTGCATATTCCGGTTCATTCTATCGACCTAACAACAAAATCAGCGACGCGTTTTTCTGCGTCCGCTGGATTTACTTGTTGTGCGGTGCCGCAGGCTTATTGAGCAACCTTTGTACCTGCTCAATCACACTTGTCGGAAGTTCGATGTTCAAAGGTTCTGCAACACCCCTGAACAGTTCAAGGCTCCACTTCCACGATTCGTGATAGGCTGCAGATAGCAATTTCGATTCTGCACT
The DNA here is from genome assembly GCA_012729295.1 of Spirochaetales bacterium. Lineage (GTDB taxonomy): Bacteria > Spirochaetota > Spirochaetia > Sphaerochaetales > Sphaerochaetaceae > JAAYDK01. The sequence continues at coordinate 1,417 of JAAYDK010000089.1, forward strand.
AGCTGTGCATGCCAGGTAGCGATTATACGAGTCCGACGAGAGATCCTTTTCCAGCGCGCGAGAAGGTGTCGGCCAGTGGTCTGTCGCCCCTTCGTGGAGGCGAACCAACTTGAGCAGGTTTTCATGGGCTTTGCCTAGCAAAGCCCATGCACGAGCATACTCTCCTCGATTTAGAAGATTGGCACCAGAAAGTATGAGACTGATGAGGTTCAATGCGAGTCCTTCTACCAGCGGCGCGCCTTCACGTATCGGGGGGCCACCCACGAGAGCACTCGCGTACGCGGACAGCTCACCTGACCTGTCCAGCAAAACAGCCGACTCAAGCGACGGGAACCACCCGTAGCCTTGCCAGGTGGAAATGATTGGTATGTCGGATTTCCGCATGAAGTGGTATTCACCGCGAATGCCGTTTTCAAATAGTGCTGTGTAGTGGCCGAAGTCATCCGGGAAATAAGCCGCAACCGGACTGACTGCATTAAGCCACGAGCGCTGTTCGAATCTCTCGAAAGAATCATCTTGAATGAACACCGCGAATTCGATATCAGAGAACGCGTCACCCTCCCCGATAGCAAACGAGCCGAACATCAATGCCGCGATAATTCTTGCATCCTCATGACAAGCTTCCCTGAAACGTTCGATCATTTTCTTCTGAAGCATTGAATCCTCTGGGGGAATTTTTCTTTCTCGCTGCTCAAATGGTCAAAACGGCATCCGCGCACAGCCAGAAAAGCTTCTCGCGTATGGTGGTTTTTGATTGCCATGCACGCTCATCCCATTCCGCGCAGCTCAAGTCGTCCCCGCCATATAGTATCTGCCCTAAAGTTACACCGCGAAATTGAGCAACGGCCAGCATGCCTGCACTTTCCATTTCTACGGCAAGGCAGCCTTCTTTTTTTCTCATGGCTATTCTGCCAGGTGTCTCTCGGAAAGGCGCATCGGTCGTCCAGGTTTTTCCAATATGATGCGGAATATTCCTATTACTCAAGGTGCTTGTTAAGGCCTCTACCGCCGAATTGTGTGCAAGCACTTCTCGACTGGGTGGTAGGTAATGATATGAAACGCCTTCGTCGCGGACTGCGCTGGATACAACCAGAAAGCTACCAATTGACATATGTTTATCAAGAACACCACAGCCGCCACAGACCATAAATTTCCGACAACCATAAGCGATGACCTTTTCGAGCAGGCCTGCAGCCAGCGGCGCACCGACACCTGGGTGGAAGAATGCCAATCTCTGACCACAGTAATGTATTTCATAAACGGGATGAGGCCCATCCTCCCAATAGTCTGTGACTAACACCTTTGCACTGTGTTCGGTTACGACCTTATCGAGCGTTTCTCTGAAAAAACAGATTACACAAAACTCAGGCATATTCAGGGGCGCAATGATTCTTGAAGGCTCGATAAAAGCAATACGGGTTGAATCATATTCAAGAATTGGAAATTTCCTATTCATAAGACCTTAGTAGCATAACGTGGGCATCAGCGGGAGCCGGTTTTTTCGGCGATCCGTTGCATGCCGGGGTTATGTCAAACAGTATTTTTCTTCCCTCTTTCGGAAAGCATCTTCTCCGCCTTCCAATACGTGGCAGACGTGTTCTCGAATCCCCTGGGACTTGAGAACCGACGAGGCTGACTGATCTGTGAACGAGCACTCGATTCCACCAGAGACATACTCAAAGCGATACTCAGCATTTTCGCCTTGCCCCTCGCCGCCCTGATTGGCGACAATTACCTGCTCGGCGTCAGCTCCGAGCACGAGATTTGGGTTATGCGTCACCATGATGATCTGCCGATCTATCTTCTTTCTTCTTACGTAATCAACCAAGTGAGAGTAAATAGTTCTGTTGTCGAGATTGTCTTCAGGTTGGTCAACCAGTATAGGATAAGCAGAGTTGCTGAAATGCAGAAATATCTCAAGAAGAATAAGACCCTGCTTGCCTGGTGACATTCGGAAAATGTCCTCTCCGGCCTGTTTCACGGAAAAGGTGTGTGACAGGTAGTCTCGAAGCAACATGTCTACGGCGTTTCTGAGGTTTTGTCCAGTGCGCAACCGTAATTCGTTCTCAGGCGTTGTGATGAGTTTCCTAAACGTTGAAGTTATTGTCTCCACGTGCTTTTCTGGACTCCAGGCGATGGAGTTATCTCGAATAGCAGCATTGAGCCAGGTCACGGAATGACGCAGATCAAAGCATCCAAGGAAGTCGGAATTGAATCGGTCTTTGTCAAATATGAGATCGGCTGAGATGACGATATCATCGCCGACGCCGGTATATCTGGGGTCATTGAAGAGTTCAATGAATCGCTTTTGTGTCTCGAAACGGTCAGAAACCAGCCGTTCTATCGCGTTGACAGAACCCCAGTATTTCTGCTCTATCTGTACTTTTTCCTTCTCATGCTTTTCTATTTCATCCAGAAGTAGCCCAAGTCGTTTTGTTGATTCCTGATGTTCCCTAAGTTCCTTTTGATTTGCTATCTTGTCCAAGAATGGTTTTAGTGCTGTTCTAAGCGTTTCTACCGCTTTGGACGCCGTTTCAGTACCGATAGACAGTTCGTCGATTGTTTTCGAGGTCTCGTCCGAGAAAGCCGCTTCAGCATCCTCTATAGCCTGCTTCAAACTATCAACACGACTCCGGAGTTGCTCCGTTTCCGCCTCCTCCAAACTGTGAAGATCGGCGGCCTCGGAAACTACAGCATCAAGCTTTGCAAGGGTATCCTCTATAGCTTTGGGCACTTCGGCAACAAGGGTCCTGGTCGATGCCTCAACTCTTTGGGCCGTCCTAAGCCTACCATTCGCGCTAATCAGCTCCTGTTGTATCTTCTTATACTGTTCTGTCTCTTCGTCGCTGAAACCAGACGCTATTCGGAGTTCCTCGGCCTTCTCGGCGATCCGATTGACTTCAGCTTCAATTGAGTTTCTGTCACCTAATTCTTCGATTTTTTTTACCACATCACGCCAAGATGACAAAAATGAAAATAAGCTGGAGATCTCCGTCGCCAGGTCCGTCATTTCTGCATCTCGTTCACCTATCAGTTTTTTGTAGCGTGCCTCAAATGCAGCGTTCTGGCGAAGAAAGCGGAGAAGAGATTCGGATAGGGAGGGCCTATTCTCCTGCTCAACAAGCCGGTGAATGTACATTTGAGGCAGAAAACTGATCCGATGCCGGACCTCGCTATCGGACATTCTATCCACGTCTCCGTTGCTCCAAGTGACCTCAAAATCCAAAGAACCCAAATCATAGAGGTTAGTTCTTGCTATTTCTGTTGCTGCTTTGGCCTGACCAGCATCGACGGCCCGAGCGATGCATGATAGAAGTATCGACTTGCCGGTGGATTTCCCACCGATGATGGTAACCAAATTTTGATTCAGTGGAATTGGCTCACGCTGAAATGTGCCTGACGTGTCTATGAAGCGGACCTGGTCAATAGTGAGAAAAGGGAGTTTTTGTTCGGGTGTGTGCTCTTGAAAGCACGCCCGCTCGTTGGGCTCAAAGACAATCTGCCTCAGACCTTCGAAGGTTGGGTCTGCCTTTATCCAAGTGTAGCGCTCTCCCAGGGCACACCTTTCGGCAGACGAACAACGTTCTATGCTTCTGCAGTCAGACGCTGTCACGTAATTCATGTCTCTCGAATAATGCGTATTGGTGCCGTTGATAACCGAAGCGATAAAGCCGGTGCATTCAGATGGCGGTTTGGCTAATTGAGCTATTCTGACAAAAGGCTGTTTCCAGAGGCGTGAGCGCAAGGCGCTGCCTCTGTGATCCAAGACCCCATTTTCCCTGTCAGCGTGGGCAAAGGCGATTAGATTCTTTGTGCCAGACTGAACCAGAATTCCATGAAGTTCCTCGATTGATCGAGTACTGGGAAGTACTTCTCTTCCTTGAAATCGAGAGCTTCCCGG
>JAAYDK010000090.1 GCA_012729295.1 Spirochaetales bacterium
CGACGGGACTACGACACCTACTCCTGCTGAAGATGAAATGAAAATCATCATGAAAATGGGAGAAGCTTTGCCGGTGATACGGTCTTCGGGGAAAAATTCTCTTTGGAAAATGATTGCCTATATATGCTGAGACACTCGAAATACTCGAGTACATCTTTGCATATTGAGCACACTCAAAGAGGGTGATACACTACCGAACCATGACGAAACGTATCCCTCCCAACAGGTATCTGCTTTTGGGCTTTGCCATCATCATCCTCATAGGGTCAGTACTCCTATATCTGCCGTTTTCCCAAAGAGATGCCGCAGATATTTCGTATATCGATGCATTGTTTACTACCGTTAGCGCAGTATGCGTTACCGGATTAGTGACTCTAGATGTAGCAGCGACATTTTCTCTATTTGGACGTACGATCATTGCCATCCTGATCTTATTAGGAGGAATGGGATTTGCCGCTGTCATCATGTCGATCGTACTGGTTATGGGATGGGATGTCGGCATTTCGCAACGTACCATTCTAAGTGAAGCATATAATCTGGGTACTTTGCGAGGAACGGTTCGAATAACAAAAATAGTCTTAGTATCATCCATGATTTTCCAGCTTGTCGGGACCGTTCTTAATTTTTCAGTATTCATACACCACTATCATCCGATTGATGCCTTAGGCCATAGCGTGTTTCATTCGATATCAGCATTCAACAATGCCGGATTCGATTTGATGGGAAATTATAGCAGCCTAACCGGTTATAGTTCGAATATCATGTTGAACATCGTTACGATGATGTTGATCGTAATCGGAGGTCTGGGATTTTTCGTATTGAGCGATATCGTAAGCATGCATTTCAATTGGAAAAAACTTTCAATGCACACGCGCATCGTTTTAGTGATGACAACCATACTCATCGTTATTGGAACGATAGGTTATAGTCTTATCGAACATTTGGGATTTTTATCATCTGTTTTTCAAAGTGTAACGGCAAGAACCGCCGGTTTTAATACGGTCGATATCGGGTCTCTTTCAACCGGAAGTCTGTTTATCACGATACTGCTCATGTTTATCGGAGCGTCTCCCGGATCGACGGGCGGTGGAATAAAAACAACCACGGCATTCGCAATTTTCCTGAGTCTTTCGGGCCTGATAAGAAGAAGACAGCCGGTGGCGTTCAATCGAAAAATTCCCTCTGAGAGTATAACGAGAGCTTTTCAAGTCTTGCTGCTTGCGCTTGTCACGGTTACGACAGGCATTTTGATTATATCGATTTCCGAAGGAGAACGTTTTTCGTTCATGCAGACGGTATTCGAAGTGGTATCTGCATACGGAACGGTGGGTCTTTCGACAGGAATTACGCCTGTATTGGGCACTATTTCAAAAATTGTACTCATGATGGTGATGTTTATCGGGAGGCTTGGCCCGATTACCGTCGCCACTAGTTTGAGCGCAAGAGAGTCGGTTCTCAAACATATAGAAGAACGGATTTTCATAGGTTGATGCACGAGGAGGAATTGTATGAAGCAAGTTGGGAAAGATCCGAACTCTTACGGGATTATCGGGTTAGGCAGATTCGGTACTACCGTCGCGCTTGAGCTGGCAAAAGCCGGAAAAGATGTAGTCGTGCTGGAAAACGATGTAAGCAAGATAGCTGAAATCAAAGGGCAGATAGACCACATTTTCCCAGTAGAAACCATCACGCAGGAAGTACTTGTCGAATCAGGTATCGCACATTGCGCGACGGTCATCGTGTGCATCGGCAGCAATATCGAAAGCAGCATACTAGTCACGCTAAATGTCATAGAGTTAGGTGTTCCTCGAGTTATCGCCAAAGCAAATAGCGAAGATCATGGAAAAGTGCTCAGAAAGATCGGAGCTGAAGTCGTGTACCCCGAAGTAGAAAGCGGAATTCGTTTAGCAAAATCGCTTGTCTCGATGAACACGCTCGAATTTCTTGAGCTGGACGACGATACATCCATTTCAACGCTCAAACTTTCTCCCTCATTTGACGGCAGAACACTGCAGGATCTGAATTTTAGGAAAAAATTTCATCTCAACATTATCGCAATCATCCGTGAACATAAAACGAATGTAGCAGTCGACCCGACAACGATACTACACGAGGACGACGAATTGGTAGTCATCGGACGTAATGACGATATAGCCAGATTCGAGAAACTCAATATCAAGGAATAGGCAATCATTTTGCTATGCTAGATTCTTTGGACAATGACAGATATACCAGCAAGCTTGCCTACCTACGTTAATCGGCACGATTATTGGAAAAACCTCTTCCATTTCTTTCTGAGGATTTTTAATAAACTCTAATTCCCTAAATCTTTTCTCACCACAAGGTGGGAAACCAGTTTGATCTATACTAACCAAGATTCCAGCGGCTTTTCCGTATAATTTCCTGCAAACATGTTGTATTTATGTCC
>JAAYDK010000420.1 GCA_012729295.1 Spirochaetales bacterium
GTATTTCCTGTCCCTCAGGGTGCAATGGATCACAGCGATACCTCCCTGTCGATTTGAAAGCCGCCCGCCGAGGATTGTTCCCGACAGGCGGCCGGCGTTACGGGGTTTCAGTGAAACTTGGCACATAGACGCTTTCCAAGAAGGTTTTTCCCTTGGCGGCGTCGAATCCGTTCTCATCTTCATCGGCCACGGCCTGATAGCGCCCATCAGAGGTGCGCTTGATGGCCGTCCACTCGATCTCGCCCGTCTGACGGGTGATCGTCTTGCCTTCCTTGGTCTGGTAGTTCTCGGTGACGGGTTTCGCCCTGACCTTGTAGAGCCAGACATAGCGGTACTTGCCGTTGGCTTTCTCGGACATGAAGCCGACGGCGAAGTAACCGGGCTTATCGGAAGCGGTGCGGATCAAGACGCCGTTGTCGTCGATCTTGTGAGAGAAGATCATCTCCTGAATGACGAGCGGCAGGTCGGCCAGCTTGGTCTTGAAGGCCAATTCGGGGTCGGGGTACAGGACATCTCCCTCGACATCGTCGAAATACTGAATCTCCGGATCGCTGTTCTCGGGCGTAATGGATGCTTCGATGGCGCCGGCGACTCTCTGCACCTCATCGTAGGTGGTGCTTTCCTCGGTGTCGGCCGTCATGGGCGCGAGCACCATATTCTTGAGGCCGACCGTGCTGGACACGGCGGGCGCTGCGGTGGGTGTAGGCATGTGTTTTCCCTCCTGTTGCTGCTACCCTCGCTGGTCGAGGGCGGTTCGTAAACGTTGCTTGAGAAGTTCATAGGATTCCTCGGCTCTTGCATCGAACGCTGGGCGGACGAATGGATGCGGCGGCGCGGGATGCGGCCCGCCGTGCCCGAATTCGACTGGCACGCCATAGGCCGCGCCGCTCTCGGTGTGGGCGCCGATTGTAACGCGCGCACCGCGCCTACGCGACCCCTTTTTGATGCGAAGGGCACTGCGGAGTTTGCCCGAGCGAGGATGTGGATCGGTGCTGGCATTTTGGATCATCTGCTCCAGCACGGGTTGCGCTGCGGCTTCAAGGATTCGGTTGACGGTTGCCCCACCGCGCTCGTCCGTTCGGAGCGCATCGGCCATCCGCGCGATGTCTCCGCGCAACTCTGTGCTGCCCTTAAGTTCCATGCTCATGGCAATTCCTCCGACCGGTTGTCAGGCTCTGACCAGAATACCCATGTCCAGGCGACGAGTGCCTGTCGAGCTTCGGCGCTGTAGGAATCGGATTCCTCGAGCATCGCAAAGCCCGCCTGCCGCATGGCGGCACGGACGGTGGAAATGGCTGTTGTGGGATCATTGGCACTCCAGAGGTTCAGGTAGACGTACACGCGATAACGCTGGAATGCATCGTCCCAATGTTCATCCTCGCGTGTCATCGTGGTGTACACGAGATACTGCTCCGGTGCGGTGGGCTGCGTGGCGGTGGGCCTCCATGCGCCCGCGAAGGCCGGGATGCCGGTGGGTCGAAGGGCGTCCTGAACAATCTTCATCCGCCCACCTCCCTCGAGGCCATCGTGCTCAACTTGAGATAGCGGTGCTTGAAGTCGTACTCGCCGAGCTTCGTAATAATCTGCTTCTCGCCCTGCCACAGCACCCACATGCCGGGTTGTATGTCTCCGCGCCAGCGGATGGCGAAGCACAGCCCGCGCTCGGCGGTCTCGGCTTGGCCGACAAATTCGATCCTAGCGCGCCGGGAGGAATCGTCCTCGATGGCTGCCCATACCCGGCAGACGGTTTCGTCCGTTTCCTCCGGGTATCCGTTTTCGTTGATGGCATTCACGGTGCGCCCGATCTCGATCATA
>JAAYDK010000425.1 GCA_012729295.1 Spirochaetales bacterium
CAACCTCCCCGGCAAGCTGGTTATGAGCGGATAGTTCAGTATAGCACATCGTCCTTTCCCTTTTCTATCGGCCCGGAATCTGGTAAGATGGGTGTACTTCACGATAGGCTGGTGTGTGCATGGAACAGACGGACGCCAAACAAGTTTGGCAGCGGGCTTTGGATTTGCTCGAAGATGAGCTTTCCGAAATATGCCTAAATACCTGGATTAAGCCCATGGAGCCCCTCTCTTTGAGCCAGGGGGTTTTCCTGCTGTCCGCACCCAGTGATTTTCACAAGAACTGGGTGGACCAGTATGTGCCCCTGATCCACAACACGCTCAAAGTCGCCACCAGCCGCTCCCTGGAAATCAAGATCATTGTCGGCAAACCTGCTCCAATCCCGGTGTCAGAACCAGACACGGAAGATATGACGGGTGCGGAAAATCTGCGCGCGATCAATCACAGCCGCCTGAACCCGCAATATACCTTCGAAGCCTTCGTTGTCGGCAGCGGCAACCGCTTCGCCCATGCCGCCTGTGTTGCGGTTGCAGAAAAACAGGGCGGGCGCAATTTCAACCCGTTGTTTCTCTACGGCGGTTCCGGACTGGGCAAGACGCACCTGATGCACGCCATTGGCAACTATGTCATCAACAAGTACCCCGACAAGAAAATCCTGTATGTGCAGTGCGAGCAGTTCGTGAACGAGTTCATTTTTGCGATCAAGGAAAACAAGTACGACGACTTCCGCGTCAAGTACCGCAACACGGACATGCTCCTGATCGACGATATCCAGTTCATTGAAGGCAAGGAACAGATGCAGATCGAGTTCTTCCACACTTTCAACACGCTGTATGAGACCGGCAAGAACATCGTGATGACCTGCGATAAACCGCCGCAGAGCCTTATTTCACTTGAAGAGCGACTTAGAACCCGCTTTTCCTGCGGTCTGACGGTTGACATCCAGCCGCCTGACTTTGAAACCCGCGTCGCCATCTTGAAGCGGCGGGCCCAAATGAACAACACCTCGGTTCCCGACGATGTTTTTAATTACATCGCAACAAACATCGCGTCCAATATCCGTGAACTTGAAGGAGCCTTCAACACCGTGCTGTGTTATTCGCTGCTGGCCGGGTCCATTACTCTGGAAGTGGCCCAGGAAGCGCTCAAGGATATCATTCAGCCGATCGCCGGCAAAAAGGTCAGTGCTGCGGTCATCATGGATGTCGTGTCCCGCTATTACAACATCACGGTAGAGGATATGAAGTCCAACCGGCGCAACAAGGAAATATCCAATCCCCGTCAGCTGGCGATGTACCTGTGCCGCGTTCTGCTCAACATGACCTTACCGCAAATCGGCAGTGATTTTGGAAACCGGGATCACACGACAGTCATGCACGCCTGCAACAAAGTCAGCGAAGAGATCGGGCGAAAAGGCAAACTGGCCCGTGACTTGGATGAAATCAAGAAAAGAATCGCCGAATAAAGAAAACAGACGTTCTTTATCCACAGTCAATTGTGGATAAGTGGATAAAACCGGCGTGGAAGAACTGTGGAAAAAAGGAAATCCTGCTTTATCCACATAAACGGACAGAAACGGCAGGCAGTTATCAACAGGGTTGGAAATCTCGCAAAAACAGATGTGTCAGGCGGTTGGGCGGTTATGCACACCATCCACACACAATAAGAAGAAAAGTGATAAAATATATAAAGACAGTATCAACAGACCGTTCGAGGAGGACCCTTGCATGAAAGTCATCTGCTCAAGAGACAGGCTGATCGAATCCGTCGCCATTGTTCAGAAAGCCGTGTCTTCGCGTTCAACCATGGCTATTTTGGACGGTATCCTGATCGAAGCCAATGAGAATCTCAAGCTGACAGGATATGACCAGGAAATAGGTATCGAGTGCCAGATGGAAGCAGATATCCCTGAAAAAGGCAGCCTGGTCGTGACATCGCGCATGTTTGGTGACATCATCCGCAAACTACCGGAAGATCTGATCACCCTGGAAAGCACATCGGCACAGACGTTGCAGATCGAGAGCGGCAGCTCTCATTTCAGCATCAAGTACTTGAAAGCAGAAGACTACCCGAAAATACCTGTTGTTGAGCCAGCGGACAAAGTCACGCTGGAACAACAGCTGCTCAAAGACATGATCCGCCAGACCATCTTCGCTGTCAGCACGGATGAGACAAGGCCGACATTGAACGGGTGTTTTTTCCATTCTGAAGCCAGTTCAGTGGAAATGGTTGCGATTGACGGTTTCCGACTGGCTTTGCGCAAGCAAGATGTTGAGGGAGAACGCAGTGCGATCAAGCTGATTATTCCGGGCAAGGTCTTACACGAACTTGGCCGCATTCTGGAAGCAGGTAAGGAAAAGGTCGACATCTACCCCTCAAACAACAACATTCTCTTTGATACCGGCAGCGTCAAAATCGTGTCGCGCCTGATACAGGGAGAATATATGAACTATCGCGGTATTTTGCCGCAAACGGCTGAAACGACGCTAACGATATCGCCTTCGGCTTTGCTCGATGCGATCGAACGCGCGTCATTGGTGATCACGACGGACGACAAGCGCTATCCGGTACGTCTGACCACTTCGGACGAAGACACACTGGTCGTCAGTGCCAGCACAGACATCGGTACATTGCGAGAAGAAATCGCGATCAGCATGAATGGACAGAAGATTGATATCGATTTCAACCCGCGTTATTTTATCGACGCACTCAAGGTCATCGATGAAGACGAGATCACGATCGTCTTTAACGGAACGATGGGCCCTTGTGTTATCAAACCGATTGACAGCCAGGAGTTTGCCTACCTGGTCTTGCCGCTGCGCCGCTGAGGTAAAACCGCAAGTGAAACGCCGCGCCGACAGGAAAAAGCATGATCGTTACCCACATTAATCTGAACCAGTTCAGAAATTACAAGGAACAAGAGATAGCCGCCAGTCCGGGAATTAACGTCTTTTTTGGGGATAACGCCCAGGGAAAGACGAACATTCTGGAGGCGGTCTATCTTTGTACGTGCGCCCGTTCTCACAGAACCGCGAAGGACAGTGACCTTATCTTGCGCCAAACAGACCACTATGCGATCAAAGTGGACTTTAAAAGCTGCAATGGGTCTTCCGAGTCTGTTGAGATCCAGTACCTGGACGCTGTAGCAGGCGATGAGCAGCGCAACCGGGCAATCCGCCACATCTACCACAACAACATGCGCCTGGAGCGTATCAGCGACCTAATGGGGCTTTTCCACGCGGTTATCTTTGCCCCTGAAGACCTGATGCTGGTCAAAGAAGGACCGGCAACGCGCCGTCGCTATCTGGACCTTCTCATTTCCCAGGTCAGACCGAGCTATTTTTTACATTTACAGCAGTTCGCGCGCATATTGGCACAGAGAAACAAGCTGCTCAAGGATCTGCGTGAGCAGGGATTTGGCCGCCAAAAACCGCTGGACGAGGCGCGGAAAATACAACTGGATGTCTGGAACGATACGCTGGCGAAAGAAGGCGCAGCGATTATCACCCAGCGCATGTGTTACTCGGAACGCATCGCGCAAATTGCCATGGATGCCCAGGTTTCTATATCTTCCGGAAAAGAACAGCTTTATGTAAAGTACAGAAGCATAACCGGATTAAGCCCGGATAAAGATGAAAACGAGATAGTCAGCCTGTATGCAAGTAAACTTAAAAGTATGGTTTGCGAAGACATAGAAAAAGGGGTGACCGGCCAGGGACCGCACCGGGATGACCTCGATTTGTCGCTCGACGGCAGCGGACTCAAACCGTTCGCGTCCCAAGGCCAGCAGCGGTCTGCCGTCCTGGCGCTTAAACTGGCTGAACTGGTGATCTTGAAACAAGATACCGGTGAAACCCCCGTTTTTCTCCTCGACGATGTCATGTCTGAACTGGATGAGAAAAGGCGAACCAGTTTACTTCAAAACATCGATGACGCGCAGGTTTTCGTGACCTGTACAGATGCCCGTCAGGTTTACGATGAAATGATCCAAAAAAAGGCGGGAGATGAGGGAAGCAAGAGCGAACGGCCCTATGCTTTTTTCAAGGTCGAAAACGGGCAAGTCAGCCGCCAGGAAATCGATTTGCAAGCATAGATTATTACGGTCTCAAACGCGGATTAGCTCCTCAAAACAGGGCTTTTATGGTATAATCATAATGTTAGGCATCAAGAGAAATGAAAGCCTGAAAAGAACCAGAAAAGGAGAATCAGCGGTCGGTGTACATCCATATCGGAGGCGCATATTCCGTCTCAGATGCGTATATTGTCGGCATTTTTGATTTTGACGGCACAACGGCAAAACGGTCTGCGACTGTTTCGTTTTTGCGCCAGGCCGAAAAGGAAAACCGCGTGGAAGTCATTTCGCCAGATTTGCCCAGGTCCTTTATTGTGACGCTGGACCGCACCTATTATTCCCCGATTTCCGCGGCAACCTTGCGTCGCCGTATGAAACGGGACCATCTCGCCAGGCAAGAACACAGCTGGCTGAAAAGTGAGCCGGTATCTGACGAGACAGACGAAGAACCCATAGCCAGGAAGGTGAAAAAATGAGTAAAGAAAGCCTCGAACGATCCAAAGACAAAATGAAGTCGGGAAATGGCGCAAAGGCGGATTTACCAGATGATCTGGATCAGGTCATCAACATGGCCGAAAATCCCCAAGCCCTGGCCGACGATGATTTCCAGGAGGAGATCATCGACATCACACACGGAAAAAATGATTCGTTCGACACGACAAACCGGTCACATTATAGCGAGAGCGATATCCAGGTCCTGGAAGGTCTTGAGGCGGTTCGCAAACGGCCTGGCATGTACATCGGGGACACCAGCTCACGCGGCCTTCATCACCTGGTTTACGAGATTGTGGCGAACTCTGTCGACGAGGCGTTGGCCGGTCGTTGCGACACCATCGACATCGTGCTCAAGCCGGACCATTCCGTGATTGTCAGCGATAACGGCAGTGGTATTCCGGTCGGTATTCATCCTAAGATCGGGATACCAACAGTCGAGGTTGTACACACTATTCTCCATGCTGGCGGAAAGTTTGGCGGCGGTGCTTACAGTGTTTCCGGGGGTCTGCATGGCGTGGGTGCGTCGGTTGTCAATGCCCTGTCAGAGTGGATGGAGGTTACGGTTAATAGAAACGGGCGTAGTTATCGGATTCGGTTTGAGCGCGGATTAACGGTCAAACCGCTTGAAGACATCGGACCGAGCGAAACGACCGGAACGACGACGGTCTTTAAAGCCGATAACCGCATTTTCCCGAGCATCGAATATGACTTCAGCACCATGCTGACGCGATACCGCGAGATGGCTTTTCTCAACAAGGAGATCACCATCCATCTGGTCGACGAGCGTGTCACACCGACCGTAGAAAGAAATCTGCACTACGAGGGCGGCATCGTGTCGTTCGTGGAGTATCTTAACAAACATAAATCGGTGCTGCACAAACTGCCGATCTACATCGCGTCCAAAAATGGGGATTGCTTCGTGGAACTGGCGATGCAGTACAACGATTCATACGTGGAGAATGTCTACTCGTATGCCAACAACATTGCGACCATTGAAGGCGGTACGCATTTGACCGGCTTTAAGTCGGCTTTGACGAAGGTTGTCAATGATTATGCGCGCAAATACGGCATGATCAAGGCCAATGACAAGAATCTGCAGGGTGAGGATGTCCGTGAGGGATTGGGCGCCATTATCAGTGTCAAGTTGCCAGAACCGCAGTTCGAAGGACAGACGAAAACCAAGCTTGGCAACGCGGAAATTCGCAGTCTTGTGGAAACGGTCATTAATGACAAATTGACAGCATATCTTGAAGAAAATCCGTCGATTGCCAGAACCGTTATCGACAAGTGCTTGTCTGCGTCCCGCGCCCGTGATGCGGCACGCAAGGCCCGCGAAATGACACGGCGCAAGAACGCGCTCGAATCGAATGCCCTGCCGGGTAAACTGGCTGATTGCCAGGAGAAAAACCCGGAGTTCTGTGAGCTGTTCATCGTAGAGGGTGACTCGGCCGGCGGCTCGGCCAAGAATGGTCGTGAACGGAAATATCAAGCCATATTACCACTTTGGGGTAAAATGCTGAATGTCGAAAAGGCGCGCATCGACAGAGTTTATGACAACGAGAAACTACAGCCCGTCATCCTGGCCCTTGGCGCAGGTGTGGGATCTGATTTTGATGTCCATAGGATCCGCTACCACAAGGTGATCATCATGGCGGACGCTGATGTCGACGGTTCGCATATTCGCACGCTTCTGTTGACGTTTTTCTTCAGGCACATGCTGCCGTTGGTTGAAGCTGGCCATGTCTACATCGCATGTCCGCCGCTGTATCGTGTCTATGACGGGAACAAGCAGTTCTACGCCTATACGGAGGAGGATGTCGAGGAGATCAAGGTACAGACGGGATGGAAAGAGCCGAAGCTACAGCGGTATAAGGGCTTGGGGGAGATGAGTGCGGAGCAGCTTTGGGAAACAACCATGAACCCGGAAACCAGGAAGCTGCTTAAGGTTGAGATGATGGACACACAGGCAGCCGATGAGACGTTCACGTTACTGATGGGAGATAAGGTGGAGCCTCGCCGCGAGTTTATTACGGTAAACGCTAAGTATGCCCGCATGGATATATAACACGAGTATAAGATAATAAAGAAGAAATACAGACAGAACATCTATAATAAAGCATAAGAGAAGCGACAATATAATATAATAACGAAAAAGCCGTAATGTTTCACGTGAAACATCACGGCTTTTTCGTTATGAATAAATACACGATCACACGTTCGCTATGACTTGTATCTGATCTATGATAAAATGCAAGAGACCAGATGATGATCAAAATGAAATGACGGAGGAACCTGCATGTCTCAAGTTCTGGCTGTGGTCAATCAAAAAGGCGGCGTTGGGAAAACCACGACGGTTGTCAATTTGTCGGCAATTCTTGCATCAAAGGGCAAACGCGTGCTGTTGATTGACATGGATCCGCAGGGAAACGCTACATCTGGGCTTGGTTTTGATAAAAACAATCTAGATAAGACCATTTACGATGTGCTGATCAACCAAGAGCCGGCGCATCATGCCATTTATGATACCGGGCGCAAAGGTCTTCACCTCTGTCCGTCAAATATAGAACTGGCTGGTGCTGAAGTCGAGTTGGTCGAACGTGTTTCACGTGAAACAGTCTTGAAAACGGCGATACATGACGTCCGCAAGGCGTATGATGTTGTCCTTATGGATTGCCCGCCTTCGCTTGGCTTGCTTACAGTCAACGCACTCACAGCAGCTGACGGGATCTTGGTTCCTATCCAAAGTGAATACTACGCGTTGGAAGGCTTGACCCAACTGATGGAGACGGTGACGCTGATCAAGCGCGGCTTGAATCCGCATTTAAATGTTTTCGGGGTTGTGGTCACGATGTTTGATGTGCGCACGCAGCTCGCGCACCAGGTTGCCAATGAAGTGCGGCGCTATTTTGGTGAAAAAGTCTTCCGGACGATCATCCCGCGTAACGTTCGCTTAAGCGAAGCACCGAGTTATGGCAAATCGATCGTCGAATATGATCCGAAGTCTAAGGGTGCTGAGAGTTACGATGCGTTTGCCCGAGAAGTGTTGCGTCGCCTGGGAGGAATATATTGATGTCACCTGCACTGAATAAAGGATTGGGAAAAGGGCTGGGCGCGCTGCTGCAAAATACAGAGCCCGTGTCGGATGAGGTCAAGGGTGCGATTGTCAATTTGCGTTTGAATGACATCAGCCCCAATGCCGAGCAGCCCAGAAAGTCTTTTGACCAGGATAAATTGGCAGAATTGGCTGCTTCGATCAAGGAAAACGGCATTATTCAGCCGATTATTGTTTGCCGCGGTACTCAAGGTTACCGGATCGTTGCCGGCGAGCGTCGCTGGCGGGCTGCCCGGCTGGCGGGGCTGACGGTTGTTCCCGCGATTATCCGCGAGCTGACTGATGTCCAGATCCTGCAACAGGCCCTGATCGAAAACATCCAGCGACAGGACTTGAATCCATTGGAAGAGGCTTCAGCCCTTGAACGTTTGCTCAAGGATCACCAGATGACGCAAGAAAAGCTTTCAGCCGTTGTTGGCCGCAGCCGTCCTGCTATAGCCAACACCTTGCGACTGTTGCAGTTACCGGAAGACATTCAAACGTTGGTGCGGGATGAACTGTTGACAGCGGGTCATGCACGAGCGCTGTTAGCCGTTTCCGGGCAGATCCAGCAAAGAAAGGCTGCACAGCTAATCATTGACAAAGATTTGAGCGTTCGGGAGACAGAAAAGCTCGTTAAGCGGTTAAATTTACCGCCAAAAGAAGCGAAAAAGCCAGATCCGGCTTATACACTAAGTGTCAAAGATGTCGAACGCCGTTTGGCAGGCCGCTTGGGAACTCGTGTCAAGCTGAAAGACCGCCAGGGTAAAGGGACCATCCAGATAGAGTATTATTCGAATGACGATCTTGAGCGGTTGATCGAATTGATTGATCGTACCTAGAGGCAGGATTCTATGGCTTATCGTGTCAGTACCGGGCATCACGGTCTTGATCGCATCATCGACGAGCTGAGGATCGGTGATAATGTTGTCTGGCAAGTCGATCAGCTTGGCGATTATCGCTTAATGGCAGAATTGTTCCTTCAAGAATCAAACAGGAACGGCAAAACAGTCCATTATCTTCGCTTTGGTCGGCATGAGCCAGTCATTAAAGATGCTCACCATGAAGGTTTAACGTTACATATTATAGATACAAGCCAGGGGTTTGAATCATTTACGCAATCGGTGTATTCGCTGGTTACGCAACTTGGACCAGGCGCTTTTTACATTTTTGATAGTTTGTCCGACTTGCTCGAGCAGTGGGGTTCTGATTTGATGATCGAGAATATTTTCCGGATCATCTGCCCGTACTTGTTTGAGCTGGACACCATCGCGTATTTTGCCGTGATGCGCGGTGCGCATTCCTTTGAAGCGATTGCCGGTATCCGTGAGACCACCCAGCTGCTGCTTGACGTCTATCACCTTGAAGATACGTTGTATATCCACCCACTCAAAGTTTGGCAACGCTATGCGGCCACGATGTACCTGCCGCATAAGCTTGTCGGAGACACGTGTACGCCTCTGACAAACAGTGTGGACGCTTCCCGGTTCTTTTCGAGTCTTGTTCCGTCCTTTGCCCAGTCCAATCGCCACGTGGACTACTGGGACCGGTTGTTTCAGGAAGCTCAAAACTGTCTGGGTATACCGGAGTCGCCTGAGAGTCAGCAGTTGCTTGTCCGGCTGCGCCGATTGCTCCTGAGTGATGAAGGACAGATCGGTCATTTGGCTGCACGCTATTTTGACCTCGCTGACCTGGTTGGGATTAAGAACAGGGAAATAGGGACAGGGAAAATTGGTGGTAAGGCTGTCGGCATGTTATTGGCCCGGAAAATACTCAAGGCGGAAGGCTTGTCTTCCGGAGCAGACCCGGATCAGGTGTTGGAACCACATGATTCGTACTACCTGGGTGCAGATTTGTTTTACAGTTACATCGTTCAAAACGGATGGTGGAAGCTGCGCACGGAACAGAAGACAGCAAAGGGTTATTTTGAAAAAGCGGAACCTCTGCGGCAAAACTTATTGGAAGGTGCTTTCTCGAGCAGCACACGAGAGAAATTTCAGCAGCTTCTGGAGACATTTGGCCAAGCACCCATTATTGTCCGCTCAAGTTCTCTGCTCGAAGACGACTTTGGCAACGCTTTTGCCGGTAAGTACGAAAGCATCTTCTGCGCCAATCAGGGATCGCCGCAGCAACGTCTCGATGCCTTTGAGCGCGCCGTTCGTCAGGTGTACGCCAGCACGATGGATCCGGCCGCATTAAGCTACCGGCTGAAGCGCGGACTGCAGGATAAAGACGAACAAATGGCTTTGCTGGTGCAGCGAGTATCGGGGGAACATCGCGGAAAATACTTTTATCCTTTGATGGCAGGTGTTGGCCATTCCAAGAACCTCTATGTGTGGAACGACCAGTTGGATGCACAGGCTGGTATGCTGCGTCTGGTCTTTGGTTTGGGTACGCGCGCAGTCGATCGCGTCGAAGGGGATTACCCCAGAATCGTTGCCTTGGATCGGCCGCTGCTGTCTTCGCACGATACGAAAGAAGCTGAAAAAACTTACTCTCAACATTATGTCGACCTGCTCGACCTGGAACAGAATGCCTTGATCACCATCCCGCTCGAGGAGCTGATCCAGGAGGACAAAACCCTTGACCTTTCACAGGTGGGCGAGATAGACTGGGAAGAAACGCAGCGCCTATCGGAATTGGGTTACAAAAGTAATCCGAAATGGATTCTTAATTTCAATAAAGTGCTTTCTGATGCTCCGTTTATAGGGATCATCCACGACATGATTCGTATCTTGGAAAAGGTCTATGCCTACCCGATTGACATCGAGTTTACGATCAATCAGCATGACAATAAGCACCGTGTGATCAACCTGTTGCAGTGCAGACCGTTGCAAACGAGAAGTGTAGGCGCAAGCATAGTTATTCCGAATAACATAGATAAACAAAATACATTTATTGAGTCAAAGGGCCATTTCATGGGTGGTAATGTCTGTATGAACATAAACTATATAGTTTATGTAATACCCGAAAAGTATGCTTTGTTGACGGATCAGGAGCGTTACCAAGTGGCCCGCATCATTGGCCAACTGAACCAGGCATTATTTGATCCGGAAAACGCACCAACCCTCCTGCTTGGCCCTGGACGGTGGGGGACATCGACGCCATCGCTTGGAGTACCTGTTAATTTTTCAGAAATTGATAACATCGCAGCCTTGGCGGAGGTGTCCTTTGAAACAGCAGGCATGATGCCGGAATTGTCCTTTGGCAGCCATTTCTTCCAGGATCTTGTCGAAGCGAATGTCTTTTACCTGGCGGTATTGCCGCACATTCAGACGAATTATTTCAACCTGGATTTGATCCAAAAGCGACAGAATATATTCATAAAGATTCTGCCACAGCATTATCGATGGGCAGACATTATTCGGGTGTATGATTTCAGCAAGGAAAACATGACTTTGTTCTCAGACATCACGACACAGAAACTGCTTTGCCTTTGCCAGAACTGTAGAAAAGACGCTCGATAGAATAAATGTAAACGTGCTATTTGAGCAACGATAGAAAATAATAATTATAATGTGCGAAGAAACATGAATATTGTTAATCCGAACAAACAAGGATAAATAACAACATTTGAGGTCATCAAAGAAGGTAAATGAAGACGAATAAGTAGGCGTATTAGTCACGTAATAATTGACATAAACCAACTGCCATTGTACAATGGCATAGCATTGCACCGTGGAGAGATGGTCGAGCTGGTTGATGGCACCGGTCTTGAAAACCGGCACAGATGCAAGTCTGTCAAGGGTTCAAATCCCTTTCTCTCCGCCAAAACGAACCGCTGTCATCTGACAGCTCGATGGCACGGTTCACCATATACGGAGAAGTACCCAAGTCGGCCGAAGGGGGCAGTTTGCTAAACTGTTAGTGGGGGCAACTCCAGCGCGAGTTCGAATCTCGCCTTCTCCGCCAGA
>JAAYDK010000091.1 GCA_012729295.1 Spirochaetales bacterium
GCAGCAGCGGCAGGAGTCGGTGTCGGAGTCGCGGGAGCAGCAGCCGGAGCAGCCGCTGGCGCGGGAGTTGTTACCTGTGCAGCCTCTTTCTTTCCTCCGCAGGAAACGAATAGAGCGCCGACGAGGAGAATCGTCATTGTTATCATTAGCACTTTTTTCATATACATTTCTCCTTGTGAAAATATATGCGTTCCACTCTACAGTACAGTAAAGTGGGTCATTAATCAAGAAAAATTAGCTAACGAGGCGGATAGCACGAAGCAAATCGCTAAAAATTGATTACTGTTCGTTGAGAAACAAAACAACCATCGTTTGATACGTATTAATAAAGCAGATTCGGGCATCGTTTTATCATAGTATTTCAAATGATTATAACGGATAAAATCCTTAGCTGTCATGTGAAGGTTTTCTATTCGTAATTGCTGTAGGGTCTTGTGCTGCATTAGATCATCTTGCATTCATATACGCTTGTTTTGCAGTGTTTCGATAAGATCTTTAGCAATAGCTTTCGCACCAAACGATATCGGAACTTTTGAAAACGCCTGCTCAGTGTCTTTAAGCAATTCCGGATTTTGCAGATATTCCGAGATGATGCGTATCTGTTGATCTACTTTTGGTGCGTACCAACCGATTTTATGCCTTTCGAAATAATCTGCGGCTGCTTTCACAGTATAATACACGGTCGTTACGAGGAACGGACGCTTGAGATACATTGCTTCAAGCATGGCATTGATTCCTGCCTTCCCAACCACGATGTCGCAAGCATACAGATACTGGTAGATGTTATTGACAAAACCGACGGGGATAACCTTCACGGTTTTACATCGGTTTTGGAGCGAAGTGAACTTCTCTTTATCTTTTTCATTCATTCCGCCTACGAGCATGATTTGGACTTCAGCCCCCTGTTTTTCAAGGCCTTCGATAACGGAAATTGTTCCGATTCCTTCACCTCCAAGATTTATCAGGAGTGTAAACATATCAGAAATCTTCAACATATTCCTAGCTTCTTGCTTGGTCATGTATCTTGCATTGATGCACGAAGACTGGATAGGAAAGGAAGTAAGTGCGATTTTCTCTTGAGGGAAACCCGTTGCGGCGACATATGTAAGGCCTTCTTCACTAGAAATGTAGAATTTTTCAAGATGTTCGCTTAATCCTGATATGGGGGTAGTGAAAACATCGCTTGAATATGCGAATACCGGAATATGTAAACCTAGATCGTGTGAAAATTCGGAAAGAATTAATGACGGTATGTAATGGGTACAGATAAATGCATCAACATGATTATTTTCAATCCAACGAGAGAAATTTTTTTGATAACGAGCCGAGGCAAAGGCCTTTAGTTTTTTCTTGGCAGAACTTGTTTTATCTGCCCGAGCATTGAGTGCTTGTTCAATTTTCGGGAACTTGAGTTCCCATCGCCAAATGTTTTGGTTCAACGCATCAAACTTGGGCGCATCGATT
The DNA here is from genome assembly GCA_012729295.1 of Spirochaetales bacterium. Taxonomy (GTDB): domain Bacteria; phylum Spirochaetota; class Spirochaetia; order Sphaerochaetales; family Sphaerochaetaceae; genus JAAYDK01. The sequence goes on from JAAYDK010000091.1 coordinate 1,465, forward strand.
ATCTTGAAGAAATCAAGCATCTCCGTATCGTTTCCCAACGCTGTCAGTTCGTCCGATATTGCTTTGGCAGGAATATAATGCCCTTTTCCAGCATTAACGTATACGCACCCGATTTTCATGCTAGCCTCCTACATTGTCCCACTGCATACATCCTTATGAAGGATAATCTTGTTAATTCTATCATCGAAATCCTTTTTGGAGTATCTTTGAAATACTGAATTAAGCTTTTCTTCAGTAAGCAGGTAATCTGGTTTTTTGTTTCCGAAACGGTAAAATATTCATACTATGTACATGTAGCGTGCCGGGGACAATTTTCTTGCATGCCGAAGGTGATGATATGCGGATGATGTTGAAACAGACAAAAGACGGGCAGGCAGTCTATGCAATACAGAATTTGTATCGAGTTGTGTATGGTATCTTTTGCGTTGCCATCGGATTCGGTGTTTTTACCACGCTCAGAGAAAAAACATTTGATACGGCATCTATCATACCGCTCTTACTGTTTCTCGTCGGACTAGCAGGATTGACCTACCGCGAAACATGGATTTTTGATGCTCATCGGCAAATCGTGCGTTCCGTATTCGGAGTTGCCGTTTTTGTGAAAACTACCGAATTGCCTTTCGATCAAATCGAAGCACTTGAAATCAACCATTTTGTTCGGGGTAGACTACAGACGGGTCCTGATATTGTTCCTAAGGGTCGCAACAAGTCTATGGTGGTATTCTCGATTGTTACGAATGATAACAATCGTCGCGATATCGAGATAATCAGCGAAAAAGAATCAGGTGGCAAAACCGAGGCGGCAGCGAAAGCCATTGCCGAAGCAATGGGCTTCGCATTCCGTGCAGACCGTGAATATGACAATATCCAAAAGATGACGCTCAGAGACCTCTAGTTCATTGGTAGAGCCAGCAAGCCACCTCATGATTGTCGCTGATTTTTTTCATCGGAGGAATGTTCGTTGCACAATGGTCCATCCTATTCGGGCACCGTTCATAAAAATAACAGCCTTTGTGCACCTTGTTCGGCGAAGGAACGTCCCCGCTTAGAATAATTCGCTTTCGTTTGCGTTCGATTTCAGGATCGGGAATCGGTGCTGCCGACAGCAGTGCTTTCGTATAAGGATGCAGCGGATTGTGATACAACTCGCCGGAAGCAGAGAGTTCGACGATTTTTCCCAAGTACATCACCGCTACCCGTGTACTGATATATTCGATTACCGCTAGATCGTGAGCAATAAAAAGGTAGGTTAGCCCGCGTTCTTTTTGCAATTCGCTCAACAAGTTCAGAATCTGTGACTGAATGGATACGTCAAGAGCGCTTACCGGTTCATCTGCTAAAATGATTTTTGGATTCAGCGCTAGAGCACGGGCAATACCGATTCTTTGCCGTTGTCCGCCGCTAAATTCGTGCGGATAGCGGTTTTTAAACAATCTGTTTAACCCGACACGTTCCATCAGTTCTTCTACTTCGCCTTCGATTTCCTGCTTACCCATCGGAGGATCGAGCATGTTGCGGTTCGAATAGATCGTGAGAGGTTCGCTGATAATCTGGCGAACCGTCATGCGTGGATTCAGCGATGCATAAGGATCTTGGAAGATCATCTGCATCTCTTTTCTTGCTATTAGCAGCTTATCCTGCGGAGCGTTGACCAGATCAAGACCGTTGAACCACACGCTTCCGGACGTCGGTTTGTATAGCTGAGCAATGGACCGCACGGTCGTTGACTTACCACAACCCGATTCTCCTACAATCCCGAGCGTTTCTCCCGGATACACTGAAAACGAAATTCCGTCGACGGCACGTACCGCACCGATCTGCTTTTTAAAGATAAATCCCGTTTCAATGGGAAAGTGTTGTTTTAGATCTGTTACGGTAAGCAACGGTTGTTTTGAATTATTATGCTCAGGCATCTGCGAGCTCCTTGTGTTCTGCATACAACCAGCAAGACACTTCATGCGAGTTTCCCAAATCAACTGTCGGAGGATACTGGTTCCGGCAGATGTCCATCACCTTGTGGCAGCGGGGATGGAACGGGCAGCACGGGGGCAGGTCGATAACATTAGGCGGTTGTCCTTCGATTGAAAACAACTTGCCGTCTTTTGCTTTATCCAGACGTGGAACCGACTGTATCAATCCAAATGTATACGGATGCGCCGGCTGCTTGTATAAATCGTCGGTTTTTGCCTTTTCAACGATTTTTCCGGCGTACATGACACATACGTTCTCACACATTCCGGCTACAACACCCAGATCGTGGGTGATGAGGATGACCGATGTATTCAACTTTTTCGACAACTTTTGAATTAGTTCGAGGATTTGGGCCTGGATGGTTACATCAAGCGCCGTGGTCGGCTCGTCAGCAATCAGGATTTTTGCCTCGCAGCTGAGTGCCATCGCAATCATGACGCGCTGCCGCATCCCTCCCGAAAACTGATGGGGATAATTAAAGATTCGTTCTTCGGCAGCAGGAATCCCGACCAGTTTTAACATTTCGATCGATTTTGCCAATGCTTCCTTTTTACTGATATCCTGATGGATGCGAATCGTTTCGATCATCTGTGTGGAAATTCGAAGGAAAGGGTTAAGGCTTGTCATCGGGTCTTGGAAAACCATCGAAATCTTATTGCCTCTGATGTTTCTCAACTCGTTTTCGGGGAGTGCAAGAATATCGGTACCTTCAAAGATTATCTGACCGTCTACTATCTTTCCCGGAGGGCTTGGTATCAGACGCATGATCGATAAGTTGGTAACTGATTTGCCGCATCCCGATTCTCCTACGATTCCAAGAGTTTCTCCCTGCCTGAGGGAGAATGAAATCCCGTCCACAGCTTTAACGATTCCGGCATCGGTTAAAAAATATGTCTTGAGGTTCTTTACCTCTAACATGTTCTCATATGATTTAGGGGTCTTTTTATTCATCGTTTCTCCTACAGTTGATTCTTGCTCTGAGGATCAAAAGCGTCGCGTAATCCGTCACCCAGAAAGTTCATGGCGAACAAGAATACCGTCATGACGATGGCCGGGAAGAATAGTCTCCATGGATACAGTGTCATTCCTCCTACCGATTCTCCTACCAGAGAGCCCCATGAAGCATACGGAGCCTGAACTCCAAGTCCTAAAAAGGAGAGGAAAGATTCGGTCATGATGAATGAGGGTATACGCAACGTGGAGAAGACGATGATTACGCTGAGCGAATTCGGCACAAGATGCTTGAAAATAATTCTGGGTGTCGATGCCCCCATCGAACGGGCGGCTTCGACGAATTCCTGATTCTTAAGGCTCATAATCTGACCTCGAACCATCCGGCTTATCGTAAGCCAGCTGATGATGGCCAAGGCAAAAAACAGATTTAAAATATTTCTACCGAAAATCGCCATAGCAATAATGACGAGCAGCATGTATGGAAGACCGTACATGATATCGACTACACGCATGATAAAATAGTCGATTTTACCACCGAGATATCCGGCAAGGGATCCCAGTACGACGCCGATTAAGACGCTGGTAAGGGTTCCGATAAATCCGATGGCAATCGAAACCTGTCCGCCGTATATGATGCGCGAGAGCATATCGCGTCCGAGCGAATCGGTGCCCAGATAGTAGCGACGGTCGTGCATCTTCGTTGCCTTAACCGAAGCTGTAAGATATTCGGTCACCGCTACCTTCTCATTCAGCGGATAGGTTGTCTCGGCTTGGGAGGCTTCCGTGCCCAGTTGTTCCATTGCCATGTCTTTTATCGTTGAAGCTATCTTTTCATAGATATTTTCTTTCACAAGTGCATCGTAGTTTTTTGTAGACATCGAATCCAACTGGTCTCTGAGCATCATGTTATATTCGTCATCGGTGAGGCCGGTACTTTCGGCCTTTATCTTCTTGAGAAGCTGCATTTCGATTTCGTATGTATACTGATCGACAAGAAGATTTGCCTGAACACCGAGAAGTTTTGCATAGAGTGCAACAATTTCATCTGTTTCAAGGTGCTTTACGTCACTCAACTTGCCTTGTTCGTCTTTCAGCCACATTTTTTCGATGCTAATCTGTATTTCATTGGCAATCCGCTTTTCACGGCTGTCTATCGAGCGTTGTTCACTTGCGTTCCAGGTAAACGTACCGGATTCGAGCTGACGATTGCCTTCGGGGAGAAGATAGTCCCAGACTTTGTTGACTTTGCTGCGAGACACCCAATCTTCGAGCATTTCGTTCGTAGCTTCGTCGACCACGAGTCTGCCCTGCCTCCAGGCTTGGGCATACATTTTTGCCAGTTCCTTGTCGCGCATCAGTTCTCCGGCTGTTTTCGTCAGCGAAGGAGGCAGATCCTGATGGTCTATGACGATTTCGTCATAAGGATAAATCGGTAGAATTGGAGCTGTTACCGCTAATAGGATATATATGGAGACTAAGATAACCGAGATAACTGCCATCTTGTTCTTTCTCAGTCGTCTCCATGCATCTTTGCTTAAACTGTTTCCTACAACTATCTGATTGAATTCATTCGTTGCTTTTTCTTGCTTTGTTTTTCCATTCTTATGGTTCAGCATCTTGTCTTGCTCTCCCCGGTCATTTATAAGTGATGCGTGGGTCGAGCAGCGAATACACGACATCTACGATAAAGTTCATAATCACCAGAATAACCGAATAGACGATAACTACGCCGACAATCAGGGTATAATCTCGGTTAAACGACGACTGAACGAAAAATTTGCCCAGCCCGGGAATTCTAAACACTTGTTCCACGACGACCGATCCGGTAATGATTCCCGCAAACGCAGGGCCGAGGTAGCTGACAATCGGGAGCATCGATCCTTTCATCGCATGTTTAAAAATGATGGATGAGGAGCGCATTCCTTTGGCCTTCGCCGTCCTGATATAATCGCTGCGCAGCGTATCGAGCATACTTGAGCGGGTCAGTCGGGCGATGGTGGCGAAATCAGCGAAAGCCAGTGTTACTGCAGGAAGTAAAATCGTTTGCCACCCGTCCCCGTTGGTAAACCATCCCGACGTGGGCAGCCATCCCAACTGCATCGCAAACACATACTGCAGTACCGGGGCGATGACAAACAAGGGCACCGAAATACCCACGACCGCCAAAGCCATACTTAGATAATCGACCCAGGTATTTTGCTTTACCGCCGCAAGCATGCCGCTCGATATGCCGAATATGATCGAAATGCTGATTGCGATGACTCCAAGAATCATTGAATTCGGCAGACTCTGGAATATGTAGAAATTGACATCGTGATCCTTGTATCTGAATGACGGACCCAAGTCGCCTCGCAGCACATCGAACATATAGCGTCCGTACTGGACTACCAATGGTTCGTCCAGATGATACTTTGCCTCGATGTTGCGCATCACGACTTCAGGCAATTTTTTTTCAGTATCAAACGGACCTCCCGGCGCTACTCGAACGATAAAGAAGCTGAGCGTGATAATAATCAGCAGCGTCGGGATTATGCCCAGCAGTCTTCTAATAATATATTTGGTCATCGACCACCTCGTGATAATGTAAAATAAATAAGAGTATTCCGTCAGATAGTATATCAACAGGCATAAATATGCAAGTTATAGCATGATAGGACCTATCCAGGACATCAAACATGACAGCTGAAAAAATGACGTGCGGCCTTATCAGAAGAGCTTTAAAACGGAGTCTACTTGACACTCCAAGCTCCGATGGGCAAGACTTGACGGGTTGCAGACACCATGTCGCGGGGAGGGCTGATGAATCTCGCAGGGAAACGCATATATGTTGAAAATCTTGGTTGCGCGAAGAACCAGGTGGATGCGGAAGTCATGCTTCACGAGCTGTCTTCACTTGGTTGCAAAACAGTATTTGAAGCTAACGAAGCCGACATCATTTTGGTTAACACCTGTGGGTTTATCGAAAGCGCGCGAAAAGAGTCAATCGATACTTTTTTCCAATTGCGTAACAGGTATCCCGATAAAAAAGTCGTTATGACCGGCTGTCTTTCGCAACGTTATGCAGTAGATATTGCAGATGATCTTCAAGAAGCCGACGGCATGTACGGCAACCGGGATCTGAGACAGATTGGAGCGTTCCTCGAACAGGTAATTCAAGGTGATCGTCCTGTTATCACACCACGTTACCCTGCAATCGATAGAGAAAACGACACCCGCGACGTTTTACTGGGATTCCCGGGTTCGGCGTACCTGAAGATCTCCGAAGGATGTAACCATCGCTGCCGGTATTGCGCGATCCCCCTCATTCGCGGGCCGCTCAGAAGCCGGCCGATGGATGCAGTTGTACAGGAAGCCAAGCGCTTGATAGGTGCGGGAACGAAAGAGATAAACCTAATCGCACAAGACCTCGCATCCTACGGTACCGACTGGGATCAAAAGAGTTCTCGGTTTATCGAATTATTGTCCAATCTGGTTGCTATCGAAGGTGATTACTACATCAGGATGTTGTACATCCATCCCGATTCGTTTCCAACCGAACTTCCCGCTTTTGTAGCAAATAATCCAAAAATCATCCCATACTTCGACATTCCGTTTCAGCATGCAGCAGAATCGGTACTTAAGCCGATGGGCAGAACCGGCAATTATGAACGTTATCTGGCACTGATCGATGCGATTCGCAAAGAACTGCCGGATGCTACCATCCGTTCTACGTTCATGCTCGGGTTTACCGGTGATAGTCCACAAGCGTTTAACGAGTTGAAGCAGTTTGTAAAAGCAGCAGAACTCGATTGGGTGGGGACCTTCCTCTATTCCAGAGAAGAAGGAACTCCCGCATTCGACGACTTAAAACTCAGGCAATATCAGGCAGCAATCAGGCAAGCGAGAAAAGATCAAAAAGAGCTGTTGGAGATTCAGGAGTCCATCACGAAACAACGTTTACAGCGTTTTATCGGACGCATTGAACCGGTACTCATTGAAGAGCCGATCGACGAAGAAGATCTGGCTATCGGAAGAATCATGCATCAAGCCCCTGAAGTCGACGGATCGACTGTCGTCATGGGACGAAATCTCAAAGCCGGCACGCTGGTTTTCTGTGCAGTACGTGCAGTAAATGGTTTTGATCTGGATGCAGTAGCCAAAGACCAAGGAGGAGCTGCTCGATGAGCAGAATCGATACATTTCTTGAGCAATTGAATCCTCCCCAAAAAGAAGCAGTACTGGAAAACGAACGGCCGTTACTGGTTCTTGCAGGAGCAGGTTCTGGCAAGACCCGTGTAATTACGACTAAGATTGCCTATGCAATCGATTCACTGAATCTCAATCCGTCCAACATTCTGGCGGTAACGTTCACGAACAAGGCCGCATCGGAGATGCGCACTCGTGTAGCTTCTATGCTTACGGATGTTGATGTGTCGAGCATGCAGATCAGAACCTTCCACTCCTTTGGTGCCTGGTTGTTACGCCGTTATGGTTCGGCAATCGGATTGAAAGATAACTTTTCTATCTACGACGACGATGATTCGCTTTCACTTTTAGCCTCGTGTTATCCCGAATACAAGCGTACAGAACTGAATCCGGTCGCAAAAGCAATCTCGCTGGCAAAAGACATAGGTATCACAGTCGAAGACCCACGAATAAACGATTTTAGCAAGATTCAGAATTTTCAACGTATGTTTACAACATATCAGAAGCGACTTCGCTCGGTCGGTAATGTCGATTTCGCTGATTTGATTGGACTCTCGATCGAATTGCTTCGCAGTTCGAAAAGCGTTTTGAACCGTATTCACCGGCAATATGCGATGATTTTGGTAGACGAATACCAGGATTCGAACATCGCTCAATTTGAATTAATGAAGTTGCTTGTCGGTCCGGAAAGCTTTATCTGCGTCGTAGGAGACGACGATCAGAGTATCTATCGTTTTAGAGGAGCCGAAGTTCGTAATATTCTTTCGTTTCCCGATGTGTTTGCACATACGCGGACTATCAAGCTTGAACAAAACTATCGATCGACAGCGAATATATTGGCCATAGCACAAGCGGTAATAGCCAATAACTCGATGCGGCATCCCAAAACGCTGTGGACAGCAAATGATAAAGGTATCCCGGGGCGTCTTGTCTATGTTGACGACGGCAAAGAGGAGGCCCGCAAATGCGCAGAGCTGATTAATCAGAACAGGGATTATGACAACTGTGCAATTTTATACAGGACGAATGCCCAGTCGGCAGAGTTCGAAACCCTGTTTGCGCGACTGGGAATTCCTTACAAGGTTGTAGGTGCATTACGGTTTTTCGACCGGGAAGAGGTCAAAGACACTCTCGCCCTGCTATATCTTTTAATGAACCGAAACGATCAGGTTCATTTTACCAGAATGGTGAACAAGCCTACACGTGGAATCGGCGACACTTCGCTGCAGAAGATACTCGATACGGCAGCCGAGCAGCAAATCGGCCTGACCGATGCATGCAAGGTTGCCTCTGAGAGAAACCTGCTGAGTGCCAAAGCTTCGATGGCGGCAGCTCAATTTGCCTTGATGTTTGAAAAAGCCGAAGAGTTGCTCGAGCAGTCTGGGAATTCGGCCTGCGTCGAATATTTGGTTACGGCATCTGGTTTACTCGATCACTATAAAAAGGCGGACGATCAAAATCGAACATCGAAAGCCGAGAACATCGGAGCCCTTATTTCTGCGGTAAACGATTATCCCGACGGAACAGAAGGAATGCTGGCATTTCTGGAATCGCTTTCGCTCGACCCTACGCGTATCGGCAACGAAGATCCCTCCGATAAGCCGGGGGTAACGCTGATAACGATGCATAACACGAAGGGTCTTGAATTCGACCGGGTATTCATCACCGGTTTGGAAGAGGGGCTGTTCCCTTCGCGTTCGTGCGAAACAGACGAGGACCTTCAGGAAGAACGGCGTATCTTTTACGTAGCAATTACCCGCGCAAGAAAGGAACTATATATGTTCAGCTGCAGGCAGCGATTGCTTTGGGGGAAGACAAACTGGCAGATGCCGTCGCGTTTTCTTAAGGAAATTCCAAAAAACCTGATTGTAACGGACGGCTTAGAGCGGCCGCGATTCGGATACGATTCTTATAGCGGCATGGGAGCATTGGAAGAACGACGAATCCGTCAGGGATTTCGCAATCAGAATATCATCAGGCATACGCCGAAATTCGATGAACGTTCAAAGCAGGTCGCTACTGAAAAAATTTCCCGGTCATTCAAATTGGGTGATCGGGTGTATCACGAACAATACGGAGAAGGCGAGGTCCGCCAGGTTCGTGCGTTGAAAGATCGTACGATTGTAGATGTTGCCTTTGCCACCGGTAAGAAGGCCACGTTTTTTGCCGATGCGCCGATGCTTGAAAAACTAGGATCCGGTTGATTCTCCGTTAGAACGGGTAGACAAAACAGCGATATTGGTTATACGATGCCTTCGGCTATCCAATACGGAAGCCTTTTTGATTTTTCACATAACAAGAGTTTTCCCTGTATGTGTGAGACTAGGGAAAATGAGAAATGATTTCAGGGTAATGTAAAAGAACACAGTTGTTTCGGTACATACTTTTGTAAGCGATACGCTGTAAGACATGGAAGGCCGAAGATTCAATGGTGCTCCACTCACCGTTATCTTTCGAGTCGTTACACCGCATGAATTGGCAAATAATCTGAAAATTAGTACAATCCGGACCCTCCTTTCCCCGGAAGGTACAAAGAAGGATTTCGTGCCTATGCGATGAAACACCACCAGCAATGACTCATTACCTGAAATGGGCATTCGCCGCTTTACTCTATGGCATCGCTACCTCGTTATCCAAGGTACGGTGCATACGGTCGTAAAGTGTCGGATTGGGCATAGGCAGCGGAACGTTGTGCGTCGCATATAAGTGTCTTGACAAGAGTTGCGAAAACGTGTAACGATACACCGCTGATTGCATGAATTACCAAATAGGGGCTTTTGCCCCCACATGATAGGGTGTGTACATGAAGACTATTTTTGTGAAACCGCAGAGCATTGAGAAGAAATGGTATCTCATTGACGCGGAAGGAAAGGAACTTGGCAGGGTAGCCGTTGCGGCTGCGCGTATTCTACGCGGCAAGAACAAACCCGAATTTGTCCGCCACCAGGATCTCGGTGATTTTGTCATCATCATCAATGCGGCGAAGGCGGCCTTAACGGGCAATAAGTACGAGGATAAAAAGTATTACCGCCACTCGCAGTATCCAGGTGGGTTGACCGTTGAGACGTATGCCCGGTTGATTGTTAGAAAGCCGACGTTCCCGATGGAACACGCAGTAAAAGGCATGCTTCCCAAAGGACGCCTTGGAAACAAGTTGTTCACCAACATGAAGGTGTATGCGGGTGCTGACCATCCTCATGCAGCCCAGCAGCCTGTCAAGGTTGAAATCTAACGCAGGAGCAATAAAGTGGCTACCAAGAAAGAAATTGAAAATCAGAATATCAACCTAGGTTTAGGAACCGGTCGTCGAAAGACAGCCGTAGCCCGCGTATATCTACGTGAAGGCGAAGGCAATATCGTCATCAACGGTCGGAAAGTAGACGAGTATTTTACCAATCCTTTATGTGTCTTTATGGTCAAGCAACCGCTGGATGTAACCGATTCTGCTGCTAAATACGATTTGATTATCAACGTATTCGGCGGTGGACCTACCGGTCAGGCTGGTGCTTGTCGCCATGGAATCGCACGTGCGTTAGTGCACGCCGATGAGAACAATCTGCCGGCATTGCGTGCAAACGGTTTCCTGACTCGAGACTCTCGAATGGTCGAACGCAAGAAGTTCGGTCAAAGAGGAGCCCGCCGCAGGTTCCAGTTCTCCAAGCGTTAAGGATACGTTCGGATGGCTTACGCCGTCGTGCAAAGAGGAGCATCAAAAGGAGTATGGAATATCAACTCCTGCGAGGGCTCCTCTTTTTCTATATCCGCACAAGTTGCCGTCTCAATGGGATTTTTTGAAGATCAGGAAATCGATTACGATCAGTATACCGTGCTCAAGCGTGCTTCCGAACTCCAGTCTGCACGTACTAAAGCGTTAGATTTGCTAGCGATACGCGATCACAGCCGCTACGGCTTATCAACAAAATTGTTACTGCGTGGTTTTTCAAAAGATATAGTCGATGAAGTTCTCGCATCCCTCATTGAAAAAGGGCTGTTAAGCGATCGGCGATTTGCAGAATCTTTTGTGAGAATGAGACAGAACCGTAATCC
>JAAYDK010000092.1 GCA_012729295.1 Spirochaetales bacterium
AGGATGATGCGATTGCGAAGCGAGTTGAGGAAGTACGGGCGAATCTCGGAGAAACCGCAGAGGCCGTTGTTCAAGAATCTACCGCGAGATTTCAACGGTTTGAGGAAGAAGAGGATTCTCGCGAAGCTCTCGCTACCATTACAAGGTTGGCGAGTTCCGATCTGCCGCAGCAAATTAGAGTCCTTGTGCAAACGTTGCTTCATGTCGGTCACGTACCCTTCTATTGCCAAACGCTTGAGACAAACGGCATCTCCTATATCGACGGTATGTTCGACATTGCTGATTTAAGCGAAGAAGAGCATATGCTTATGCCGATACTCACTCGATTGCTTCATATGTGCGGTATCGGATCTGTTCCCTACGATCAGGTGGCTCTGCGGGTACGCGAATATACAGGGGCGCTCTATTTCTATCTAGAAAGTGGCTCCACCCTTATGGCTGAGTCTTCGACAGTATCCGCACTGGTGTTTCGAATGAAGTGCTTAGCTGGCGATACGGCAGACGCGCTAGAGCTGCTCTCGGATTTACTCAGGCATGCAGCACTCGACGATGTCGAACGCCTGAGGGCTGTGATGAACGATCTGGCAGCTTCCTTTGAAGCTAATGTCGTTTCTTCCGGTCAAATGTATGCTTCCCAACGTGCATGTGCTTGTTTTTCTCCGATTCTCGCTCGAAACGAAATGTGGAACGGATTGACCCAGTGGTTTTATTTAAAAAAGTACGATATCGATGATAAGGAATCTCTGGCGCTCCTCGGTGAAAGACTTAGCGCTTTACAGTCGAAAATCATCGATGCATCTCGTCTTTCGATTCATCTTTGTACCGACGAAAATCTCGTCGATGAAGCTAGAAAGCATGTTGAAAAATTTGTCTCTACGTTGCAAGCATCTTCGACATCTTACGTTAATAGCATGAATAGTTCTGGATCGGCACTATCCGTCCCGATACTGGGAGAGCAGATCGAGCTGTTCAGAATCCCGGCGTCAGTCGGATTTACCGCTCAGGTTGTCAAGTCGGCGCAAGCCTACGATCCGATGCAGGCGCATCAAAGCGTATTGGGGCAGCTGATCACGACTAACTTTCTGTGGGATCGGGTACGCGGAATCGGTGGCGCCTACGGAGTGAGTGCGTTCGCAGATATGATGGAACGGCTTTTTATTTTCTCAAGTTACCGTGATCCTCGTATCGAAGGGACTTTGGGTGATTATCGGCAATCCCTTGAAGCTATTGCCTCGTATGGCATCGATAGTTCAATCATCGAGCAGTCGATTATTTCGCTTATCGGACGAGAGATGAAACCGCTATATCCGCGCGAAGCAGCGATGATTGCATTCCGCCGTGCCGTATACGGAATCAGCGACGAGTTTAGAGCCAAACGCAGATCATGGATAGTATCGACCGGTAGTGAAGAACTCAAAGCTGCTGCAGAACAGTTATTGTCATCGATGTCTCGTTGTTCTTCAATCGCAGTGATTGCGGGTCAGACGGTACTGGAACGTGAGAAAAAAGTATCCCAGAGGTTGAAATCCGTTACCGTCAAATCATTGCTCTGACAGAGGGCTCTGTGGTTCTCCCCATACATCACCAAGTGCGTGATGGGAGGTCTCCTTGCGTAGCTTCAACACCGCGCACTGCCCGATGTTAGCCTTTCCTTGCACAATATCTTCTGCAAGGGCCGCACAGGTTGGCGATCCACATAATCCGCAATCGATTCCCGGCAAGGCGCTAAGGATTTTTTGCGAGCGCTCCATTTTTTTAATAGCTGTTGCGACATCCTGGTCGAGTGTGAGTGAATATTTGGCCTGAAAGCGGTCGACCTTCAGATTTCTGATGAGTTTGTCGGCTTGTTTGAGTATACGGATTTTTAGCTGCTGTGAAATATGTTCGGGCAAGGACTCTGCGATATGTCTTAATCGTTCGGTTGCAAGAAATCTGTTTCTTGCGGTTAGTATCCCGCCAGTACAACCGGTATCGCAAGCTCGCAACTCTAAAAAATCAAGATTCTTCTGGTCTTCTTGTTCGACAAGATCTAGAAATTCGATAACGTTGTGAATCTCGTCAATCGCTAGCGTCCGCCCGCTGTTCGCCTCGCTTTCTCCTTTCGCTAACACCCACACCAACGATGCCGAAGATATCGGCGGGAGTTCGTGAAAATCATCTAGTCGATGTTTGTTCTGAGAAAGTTTTGCCAATTGTGTCTTTACGAGGTTGTAGAGGGAGTTGAGGTTAATGATCCCTTGAATGATACCGTCGGAAACAGCACTTGGAGAGAGTATCTGTGCGTATTTTGCAGCACAAGGAGTTACATAGAACATACCGATTTCATTTGGATCGATGTTTTGATCTTCAAGTTCGTATCGTAAAAACAGTGCGGTAATCTGTGCCGGATTACGAATGAGATTGATATGTTTCAGCAGCGACGGGTACTTTATCTGGATGAGGCGCACAACCGCGGGACAATAGGCGGAGATAACCGGGTTTTCGTCGGCATAGACATTGACCCGTCCTGCGAGCGCTTTTAGGATGTCGATACCGAATTCCGCGATGTAGACATCGGTAAAGCCGATTCGCCGGATTGCCTGGATAATATCTTTACAGGCTACAGTGTCGTCGAACTGCGCAAAGAAGAGCGAAGGGACGATAGCGATACGATGTTGGTAATGGTAGATATGTTCGAAATCGCTTTGCTCGATGACGATAGCGTGATACGGACAGGCAATCATGCACTGTCCGCAATCGATGCATCGTTCGCTATCCACATGCGCCTTGCCCCCGATAATCCGAATAGCCTGGGTCGGGCAGCGCTTCATGCAGTGCGTACACCCACGGCATAATTCCCTGCTAATCTTGAGAGTATGGTGGAACAATCGGTTATCAGGAGCCATCGGTAGCTCCTTCGAGACGGAACAACATGTTGATATGCGTTGGTCGGTCCTTACCGGTCTCGATTGCCAAATCGTCGGTATGTTTCTTAATATTCGGCAACCCCATACCGGCTCCGAATCCCATCTCGCGCACCTCGGGTGTAGCTGTAGACCACCCCTCGGTCATGGCCAGGTCAAGATCGGGAATACCGGGGCCAGTGTCGATTGCCTCTACGATTGCCTTATCGGCTTCCAGAGTGCATACAATCTGTCCGCCATAGGAGTGAGCGACCATGTTGACTTCTGCCTCATAGATTGCCACAACCATTCTCTTGACGTCTTTTGCCGATATATTCAGCTGTTTGAGGAGGCTTTTTATCGTGCTGGAGACTTTTCCGGCGTTGCTGAAATCACCGGGGGCAACTGGGTAAGAGATTCTCATTCGACAGAACCTTTATCTAGTAAATCGGTTCAAGACCGTTCGCAAAAAGCAGACCGCTCGATTTAAACATGGAATAGGCGGTCACGATGACCGTGATGCCCTGTGCCTTGGCCAAATCTATCATCGTCTTTGTGGGAACCTTATTACGGACGAACAGAATCTGCTGAATGTCCGACATCTCGGCTGTTCTGATAGCTTGGTTGTTCGATAAACCGGTGATAAGCAGAATATCGTCAGCCAGCAATGTAAGTACATCGCTCATCAAGTCGGAGGCAAATCCCATCTTGACCTCGCGATCTAGTTGTTCTTCACCGCACATTACCTTCCCATTTACGATTTCGACTACGGTCCTTAGTGTCATGCAATGCTCCTCGACGGTAGAGTATAACACAGAGACGCATCTTTGCCAAAGATTCCTTCGCTTGATAAATCCAGTTACATAGGTATGGCACCTGCTCCTTTTCTCCGTTATACTAACATATCGAACAGGCTCGAATTTTTCGGAGGTCGTCATCGTGAAATATGTAGGAGCTTTAGACCAGGGAACCACCAGTACCCGCTTCATCCTGTTTGACGAATCAGGCATGCCGAAATCGTCTCATCAGATTGAGCATCAGCAATTCTTTCCCAGACCCGGATGGGTCGAGCACGATCCGCGCGAGATATGGAAAAACAGCATGTTGGCCATCGTCGAGACGATGAGAAAGGCTCATTGTACCGCAAAAGATATCGCTGCAATAGGAATCACCAATCAGCGTGAAACGATAATAGCCTGGGAACCCGCGACCGGAATTGTCTGGCATAACGCCATCGTATGGCAAGACCTTCGCGGTACCGAAATCTTGAAAGAAATCGAGCAGAAGATTGATAGCGAAACATTGCAAAAACGCTCGGGCCTCCTTAACAGCCCCTATTTCTCAGCTTCGAAAATCGTATGGATGCTAGAGAATATCGATGGATTGCGTCAGGCAGCCGAGCAGGGGGACATCGTATTCGGTACCATCGATACTTGGTTGGTATGGAACCTGACCGGCGGAATCGAAGGCGGGGTAGTCGTTACCGACGTCACCAATGCGTCGCGCTATTTGTTGATGAACATCGAAACCTGCCAGTGGGACCAGCAATTGCTTGAGGCGTTCACTATTCCCCGCCAGAGTCTACCGAAAATCGTACCTTCGAGCGGCCAGATCTACGGATACACCATGAAAAGTGGTCCGTTAAACGGTTCGATTCCCGTTTGTGGAATTCTTGGAGACCAACAGGCCGCATTATTCGGACAGGCTTGCTTCGACCCCGGAGAGGGTAAAAGCACCTACGGAACCGGTTGTTTTTTGCTCGTGAATATTGGCGAACGCCTGAGTTATTCGAAACACGGTCTGCTTACCACCGTTGCGTTCCAGCAGGCAGGGCAGAAACCTAAGTATGCGTTGGAAGGCTCGATTGCCGTAGCAGGTTCGCTCGTACAATGGATTAGAGACAATCTCAAGCTTGTAAAGAGTGCTCCAGAACTAGATACGCTAGCTGAGTTGGTCCCCGATTGCGGTGGTGTGTATGTAGTTCCCGCTTTTTCAGGGCTGTTTGCTCCGTACTGGCGTAGCGATGCACGGGGGGTCATTGCAGGACTTACCGGTTTTGTTACCACAGCCCATATCTGCAGGGCAGTGCTCGAGGCAACTGCATTTCAAGCCAAAGACATATTCGATGCGATGGAAGCCGATTCGAATATTAAGATGAGTGTTTTGAAAGTTGACGGAGGACTGACCAACAGCCGTCCCCTGATGGAATTTCAAGCCGATTTACTAGGAATCCCGGTAATCAGGCCGCAAGTCATCGAGACAACTGCTCTCGGAGCAGCATACGCTGCTGGACTTTCCGTTACATTCTGGAATACAGTTGATGAACTGAAGGGGCAATGGAAAGAAAAATCCCGATGGGTTCCGACGATGGAGGAGGCAGTCCGCCAGGAAAAAATATCTTTCTGGAAAAAAGCAGTCCAGCGCACATTGGGATGGGTATCCGAAGAATAATGAGATGCAAGGGGTAAGCTGGTGTTTGTAGACGTCATGTCAAAGATATGGAATATTCTCGGTCCGGTAGTGGAAATCGGGATTCTGACCTATGTCTTTTACCGATTCTATACGGCAGTGGCCCAAACAAAGGCACAGCAGATTTTTAAAATCATATTTGTCCTATTAGCCGTATATGCAATCGCCTATATCACTCATCTGCAAACTTTTCTCTGGTTGTACAAACAGATGGCTGTTCCAATCGTGATTTTCATCTGTGTCGTGTACCAGCCTGAGCTTAGAAGGGCATTCACCCAGCTCTTCAGCGGGCGTAGCCGGATTTTTAGAATCGGAGTACAAACGACCGCCGAGCAGATCGACAGCATACTCAACGCCTGTACCGTTTTGGTATCGAAAAACCGCGGAGCATTAATCGTTTTTACAAGGCATCTCGGTATCAAGAATATCATCGATTCTGGAACCAAGCTGAATGCCGATTTATCATCTGCGTTGATTTTAACAGTATTCGATCACGATACCCCGTTACACGACGGTGCAATGGTCATTCAAGGAAACAAAATCGTTGCAGCAGGCTGTTATCTTCCCCTGAGCGAGCAGACGGATATCAAAAAAAGCTTCGGTACAAGACATCGTGCAGCTCTTGGGCTTGCCGAAGAATCGGATGCAATCGTACTGGTGGTCTCTGAAGAAACCGGTGCGATCAGCCTTACCTACAACGCCAACTTATACTATGATCTCGACACGGCAACGATTAAGCGGATGCTGCTCGCGTTGTTCAGTTACCATGACGTTACTCCACAAGATTTGACGGAGGCGGCCCCAGATGAAACGGAATAATCTTTGGCAGACATTCATATTCAACTGGCCGGCCAAGGTAATCTCGTTGGTAATGGCAGTATTTCTCTATCTCATGGTGACTTTTATGACGGTACAGCAACGAGAGATAGATATCCCGCTGCGGGTAGTTTTGCCTACTTCTTATATCGCGACATCAACGATTCCTGAAAACGTTAAGATTATCATCTCCGGCGAAGATCGTGCGATTCACATGATAGATCCGACCTCCGTCGAAGCATCCGTCGATTTTACATTCGTTTCAAAAGAAGGTGTTTCTGCAGCTCCGATTGTACTCAGTCACGCCGACTATCCGCTCACGAGCGAGATAACAATTCACGTCTCGCCTGAGCAGCTCAGAGTCTTCTTCGTTACCTCTCCGACTCGAATCGACGGTGAACTCGAGATTCAGGACTCTCAAGAGAACCGGTTGTAGCGTATGGGAAAGATATATGGTATCGGAGTCGATGCCGTTTCGGTAGATAGATTAACTCAAAAGCGGATGACAAGCCATATCGTGCGAAGGATGTTTCATCCTGAAGAAGTCGAACAGGCCGGGAATCTAAAAGATCCTCGGCGTGCTGAATTCCTTGCCTCGCGTTTTGCTGCAAAAGAAGCTTTTGCAAAAGCTTTAGGAGTCGGTTTTACCAAAGTAAGACCTTCCGATGTCTGCGTCCGATGCGATGCAGCTGGGAAACCGATGTTGTATATCTTCGGGAACACAGCGCATGATGAAGTGTTAGAACATCTGGACATTCATCTTTCGCTAACCCATGAAGCATCGATGGCTATTGCATTTGTCGTTTTGGAATATAAAGAAGGATTCTGTTGATGGCGAGATGCGATTGGAAACGACCGACCGATTTTCCTCTTCAGGCAGGCTTCAGAAGAATACGCATTACGGTTTCGTATGACGGAGCGGCTTTCAGTGGGTGGCAACGGCAGCACGATGCCAGAAGCGTTCAGGCCGAAATCGAGGATGCGCTACATACCATGCTTAAAACGCACGTACGTGTCCAAGGTTCGGGAAGAACGGATGCTAAGGTACATGCAATCGGGCAAGTAGCCCATTTCGATATTGAAAACCACAGCGTACCGGAGCAGGCTTTTGCTTTAGCGCTCAACCAACTGCTTCCCCACGATATTCGCATTATCGAGTCGCAACAGGTCGACGAACACTTTCATGCTCGATTTACCTGTGTAGCACGAGAATACCGATACTATGTGAAGGAAGAAAAGGATTTTACTCCGTTTGATCGCGGCCGTGCAGCAAAGATTCGTACGTTTCCGCCGCTGGATTTGCTCAATTCCTATGCATCTTGCATCATCGGGACCCATAATTTTACAACATTTTCAGCAAGTGCAGACCAAAGCCATTCAAAAATCAGAGACGTGTATGAATCACGGTTTTTCTTCGAACCATCCCAATGGGGAGGAATGCAACTCGTCTATCTTGTATCGGCAAATGCATTTCTCATGCATCAGGTACGCTCGATGGTCGGCACTATGCTACAATTTG